>JAJRST010000320.1 GCA_024278645.1 bacterium
GTATAAAGGATGTGAAATTCTGAAAAAATGAAAGTTATTGTCAAAGAAAAAAGTCAGGAATATAAAGGCTTTTTCACATTGGAGAAAAGCAGGCTGCAATTCCAAAAGCAGGACGGCAGCTTGAGCGAGGAGGTCGTGCGCGAAAACTTCTATCGCGGCGATTCTGTTGCGGCGCTTGTCTACGATGTAAAAGAAAAAAGAATATTGCTCGTAAAACAATTTCGCTACCCGGTTTATACAGTCGAACCGGACAGGGCATGGATATACGAACTTGTCGCCGGAAGCTGCGAGCGAGGTGAGGATCCGCTGCAAACCTTGGTGCGCGAGTTGGCCGAGGAAATCCACATTGACGCCGACGCAAAAAAACCGGAGCATATCAGCTCTTTTTTCGTCAGTCCCGGGGGCACCTCGGAGCGAATCTATCTTTATGCGTTGCAAACGGACCTGTCGAATTATACTTTTGAACGCGGCGGCGTGAAAGAAGAAGCCGAAGACATTGAAATTGTATTGATGAGTTTCGACGAGGTTTTTTCGCTTTTGGAACAGGGGCAAATCATTGACGCAAAGACGATCATCGCGCTGCAATATTTGGAATTAATGATGTTGACATAGTGTTTTCCGACCGGTTGTGGCAATGAAGCGACGCTATGACTGACTAGCCCATTTCAACCTCAACGGAAACGGTCTCTTTGCCAAGGGTCAGGGGAATGATGAGACCGTCAATTTTTTCACCATCCACCCAAACCGAGGCTACACCCTTGCAGACGCCCTTTGGATTTTTTACGGCGATGTTATAGGTCTTTCCGCGAAATATTCTGCGCACACGATACTCTCGCCACTCAGAGGGGATGCACGGATCGATGCACAGCCCATTGAACGACGGCCGGATGCCGAGAATGTATTGCGAGATGACTACAAATGACCACGAAGCCGTGCCGGAGAGCCAACTGTTTTTCGCTTCTCCAGGCGTCGGCGCATCGCGGCCGGCGGTCATCTGGCTGTACACATACGGTTCGGCGCGATAGACGGAAATCTTTTCTTCTTTTTGAGAAGGACAAATGCTCATATAGTATTCGAACGCCTGGTCGCCGTGACCGACGAGCGTCTCCGCAATTTGAATCCATGTGTTGTTGTGCGTAAAAATGCCGGCGTTTTCCTTGTATCCGGGAGGATAGGATGTGATTTCACCCAACTCGAGATGATATTCCTGGTAGGCCGGCTGCTGCAAAATGATGCCGTCCGGCGTGGCCAGGTGTTTTTTGACGCTGGCCAAGGCTTTTTCCGCATAGCCTTGCTGCAACCCGATCTTGCCAAGAATGCACCAACCCTGGCTTTCGATGAAAATTTTGCCTTCCTCGTTTTCCCCGGAACCGATTTTGCGGCCAAAGGCGTCGTAGGCGCGCAAAAACCAATCGCCGTCCCAGCCGTGTTGCAGCACGGTTTTTTGCATCTCCCGACCCATGTCGCGGGTCTGTTCGGCCTTTTCCGTTTGTCCGAGATGAGAATAGAGTTCCTTCATCTCGTTGCAGGAAGCGCAAAAGAGGCCGGCGATCATCACCGATTCGGCGACGTTGCTGTTTTCGGCGTCGCCGGCGAGCTGAAAGCTTTCGCCCGGCGTTTCCGAAAAACAATTGAGATTGAGGCAGTCGTTCCAGTCCGCATGGCCGATGAGCGGCAGACCGTGCGGCCCGCGGCGATTCATGGTATATTGCAGCGAAATTTCCAAATGATCCAGGAGCGTTGCATTTTTCTCCTCAGAGTCGGCAAAACCGATTTTTACATCGAGTATGGTGAAATCGCCGGTTTCCTTTAAATAAGCGGTTGTCGCAAGGATCAGCCACAGCGGGTCGTCGTTAAAACCGCCGCCAATATCTTCGTTGCCCTTTTTAGTGAGCGGCTGATATTGATGATAGCAGGAGCCGTCGGAAAGCTGCGTTGCGGCGATGTCGAGAATGCGTTCCCTGGCGCGATCGGGGATAATATGAACAAAACCGAGGATGTCCTGGTTGCTGTCGCGAAAGCCCATGCCGCGACCGATGCCGGATTCAAAATAGGACGCCGAACGCGACATATTAAAAGTAACCATGCACTGGTATTGATTCCAGAGATTGACCATGCGATTGACATGCGGATTCTCTGTCTCTGTTTTAAACTTTGAAAGCAGGCCGTCCCAATAGTCATTCAGGGAAGAAAAAGCCGCATCCACGGCTTGAGAGTTTTTGTATTTTTCCCGAATGCGATAAAAAGGCTCTTTGTTAATGACGTGTTGTCGAAGAAACTTTTTATCCTTGTCATTCTCGGCATAACCGAGCAAAAAATGAAAGCGCTTTTCCTCGCCGGGCGCCAGCTCCACATCAATTTGGTGCACGCCGATTGGCGACCAGCCGTAGGCGATGCTGTTGCTGCATTGTCCGCGCACTACAACCTGAGGCTCGTGCAGACCATTGTGAACGCCGACAAAGGCGTCGCGACTCGAATCAAAGCCCGATGTTTTTATGCTCGACGAGAAAAAACCGAAATGATTGCGACGCTCGCGATATTCGGTTTTGTGAAACACGGCGTCGTTTTCAACCTCCACCTGACCGGTTGAAAAATTGCGCTGGAAATTTGTCTGATCATCCCAGGCGTCCCAAAGGCACCATTCGATGAATCCCCAAAGACGAATTTTCTTGACCTTTTGCGAAAGGTTGCGCAGCTTGACGTCCCAAATTTCGACATTGTCGTCAACGGGAATGAAAAACGTCGTTTCCGCGCCAAGGTCGTTCTTCATGGAACGAATAATGGTATAACCCGTGCCGTGGCGGCACTCGTAATAATCGAGGGGCGTCTTCATCGGCTTCCATCCCGGATTCCAGAGAACGTCGCCGTCCTTGATGTAAATATAACGACCATTGTTGTCCATGGGGATGTTGTTGTAACGATAGCGCGTCAAACGCCGCAAGCGCGCATCTTTATAAAATGAATAGCCGCCGGCCGTATTTGATATGAGACCGAAAAAGTCCTTGCCGCCGAGGTAGTTGGTCCACGGCAAGGGCGTGTCCGGTCTGGTGATGACATATTGTCTGTTTTCATCGTCAAAATGGCCATACGAATTCATTATTATTCCTTTCCACAGTTAAAATAAACGGGTCATCCGAGCAATAAAAAGAGAACCAACCCCGTAATGAGGGGTACGGACAGATTATCGGTTCCTGAGGGCGAAAGGCCCTCGGCGACGGTTGCAATGAGCGCGGCCAGAATCGAAAAGAACAACGTCGTCGGCAGGGACAGCACCACGCTGTTGGGGCTTAACGGCGTGCCCGGTATAAAATACAAGGAACAAAAGATGCCGATCAGCGAAAAGAAAAACATCGCCGCCGAACCGGAAAAGGTCCTGTTTGCGCCAAGAAATTGATAGCGGCCTCTGCCCCACTTTTGCCCGACGATCGCGGCAAAGGCGTCGCCGAGGGTCATGGCCATGACGGCGGCGACGGCAATTTGCACGCGGTCAATGAGCGCATCGGGCCGCCAAAAGAGCAGAAACAAAAGGGTGATGGAAATGGCAAAATAGA
>JAJRST010000321.1 GCA_024278645.1 bacterium
CTTTGCAGGTTTGATGGGCTTGAACCAAGTTGCATAACTATTTCCATTCACTTCTTTTTTTACGCGATCGAGAATATTCGTCCACATTTGTTCAACTTGCCTATTCATCGATATCCCCTTTTAAGGTTGCCCGCTATTGTGTCGGCACGCATCAGTACTACGCCGTATTCGGATCGATCTTTGATCGAGCTATCAACATATTGTACCGTACCTGTCACAATAACCAAAAATCAACACTTCTCATCTTATCCACACCAATCATCACTTATCCACAATAACCTCAGCCCATCACCCCGTCAACTCAAGAAAATGTTTTTTATGACAATAGACCCTCCTCTCTTTAAAAGTTATCCACATTTCAAACCTTCAACCGGAAAGGCAATGTCGTACTCTGAAAAATATAAATTGAGTTATCCACAAGTTCTTATACGCCACTTGTCTCCTTTAAATTTACGAAACGATAACGGAATATCAAGGTGAATTATAGAAAAATGCAAAATAGTTGCATTTTTTACAACAAAAAGCGTGGCGCCCAATGGTCATAGCCGCCCGTTGCACCGGCGACAACGATCGGAAAATAAAAAGCAGGGTGCACACAAACATGGCGTTGTGCAAATTCCTCTATTTAGTTCTTGCTTTAGTATGTCGTTGTTAATATATTTAAACCGACTCGATATTTGTCTGGATCAGAGCCTTCCATGACGAATCCCCTGGCAGCTAAAGAACAAAGGGTATATTATGGTCATTAAAAGCGTGTACATCCGTGCCTTTAAATCGATTTACGAAGTCAAGCTGAACTTGAATCCCAAGATCAACGTCATGATTGGCGCCGACGAGAGCGGCAAGACAAACATATTGAAAGCGATCGAATCCTTTCGCGCCGACATCCCGTTTGACAGCAGTCTCACATGTCAGTATTCGAACAACTATTATATGGGCAAATGTCCTGAAATCGTCATCGAATACAGCGGCATCACCAAAGAGAATCGACAAAAGCTGGTTCGAATTTCAGATGTTTTTAAAGATATTGAAAGTTTTGTCATTCGCCGCGACGCTCCGGAATTGACGGATTACCATCTGATCATCGGCGATCGAGAAGTCGAAAATGTCAACTTGAATCAACTGCTCAAGGTTCTTCCCAAAATTATCTATTTCAGCAACATTCCCCTTTTGAAAAACAAAGTCGACTATGACAGCCTCATTTCAAACAGCTCCGCTTTTTTGACCGAAAAAAACCTGCTTAAAATCGGCGGCATTGAGGATTATGAACTTCTTTTCGAAGACAGTTCTCGCGGTCGGCGCGCCGCGGAAGAAGCCAGCCGCATCATCACCGAGCAGATACGACGCGTCTGGTCGCAGGAAGAGAGCATCGAAATCAAGCTGAATGTGAACGGCCGCGTGCTGTATATCGACTTTGCCGATTCCACCACCGTGCTGGACACGCCGGAATCCCGAAGCCTCGGTTTTCGATGGTACCTGTCGTTTTACGTCAATTTTATCTCGCAAACTTTTGAAGGCAGGGCCAACGAATACATTTTTCTTATTGACGAGCCCGGCATCCACCTGCATCCATCCGGGCAAAAGGATCTCATTCGAGTGCTTGAAGATCTATCGATAAAGAACCAACTGGTCTACACGACGCACTCTCCTTTTTTGATCGACCGCAATCACCCGGAGCGCGTCTTTTTGGTCGAGAAAGACAAGTCGGGCACCCAAATCGACAGTAAATCCTATCGCGACAACTGGAAGCCGCTGCGCAAGCAGATCGGATTGACGATCAGCGATCTGTTCTTTTTCAGCGATCAAAGCATCATCCTGGAACTGCCGACGAGCAAAAAGCTGAACATCCTCAACAGATTCAAGGCTGACAACGGAGATTAACGCCATTGCAGCCCTCGCTTTGCAACGTGCCCGGCATTAAGGTCGGGCATTTTCATTTACAGGAAGCAAGAACCGGCTGCACCGTCATCTTGCCGGAAAAAGCCGCCGTCGCCGGCGTCGATGTACGCGGTTCGGCGCCCGGCACGCGAGAAATAGAATTGCTGAAACCGGTTCGTCTTGTGGATAAAGTTCATGCCGTGTTGCTCGCCGGGGGAAGCGCTTTCGGCCTCAACGCCGCGGCAGGCGTACAAAGGTATTTGGAGGAAAAGGGGATCGGCTTTGACGCCGGCGTCGCTCGCGTGCCCATCGTGCCGACGGCCGTCATTTTCGACTTGGCAATCGGCGACGCCTCCGTCCGACCGGACGAAGAAATGGGCCGCCAGGCGTGTCTTCATGCATCCGCCGAATGCCTCGCCGAAGGCGCCGTGGGCGTCGGAAGCGGGGCCACGGTGGGCAAATTGCTGGGCATGCAACGTTGCTCGCCCGGCGGCGTCGGCATGGCCTCCGCCTTTGTTTCCAAAGAGGTGATTGTCGGTGTTTTGACCGTGGTGAACGCCCTGGGCGAAATTATCGATGACCGGGGAGAAATAATCGCCGGCGTGAAAAACAGAGCCAGCGACGGCTTTATCCCGTCGCTTGACGTGCTCAGGCGCCCAGGCGACGGCATCGGCTTTAATTCGGGCAACACAACGCTTTCCGTGGTCGCGACGAATGCAAAATTGACGCGGGAAACGGCGACAAAGGTGGCGCAAATGGCGCAGGATGGATTGGCGAAATGC
>JAJRST010000322.1 GCA_024278645.1 bacterium
AATGCATTAAACTTTCACCAGACGGCGAACGGCGCTTTTGGCCACGCTATCTGCAATCCTGACGGCTATGAAAGCGGCTATAGCGAGGCCTGGTGGTGCTGCACCATGCACGGCTTGTGGGCTTATGCCGACCTGGTCAATTTCGCCGCCGCCTCTCGAGACGGCGAGCTGTGGTTCAACCTTTACACGCCCATGTCTTTTGATCTGAACGTCGGAGGAGGTCAGGCTCGTTTCAGCGTTAAAACGGATTATCCGTCAGCCGGACTGATTCGTATAAGATGCACAACCAAAGAAAAAGCGCCCGTCGCAACTCATTTGCGCATACCGCATTGGGCGAGATCATTTCGCATCTCCCTCAACGGCAAGGCGGTGAAGGGCGATTTTCGACGAGGCGTCTTCAGCTTTGAGCATTCATGGAAGAATAACGACGTCCTGGAAATCGAGCTGCCGCTTGCCCTGCGCATTGTCGATGAGCGCGGCGAAAACCTGCTCGACCGTCGAAGTTTGAGCGACAAGCCGTATGACGGCTATTTTTTTTACGGCCCGCTGCTTTTGGGCGTCGACAAAAAGAACAATCGCGATTATCCCACGGAGATACAATTCGACGCTTCAAAAGACTATCGGGAGACCGGCGGCCAGGCGCTCTTTTCCACAGGCGTCCGTTTCATGCTGCCGGCCATGTACAACGGCTGGGAGTCGACGGTTAATTTGACGCCGATCAACGAAATCACCGGCCACCAGGCATGGACGGATGAATGGCGCACTTTTATTCGCAACGGCGAAAAGCCGATCGAGCGTACGGCGGTGCGCCTTCGGCAGCGGATTAAAATTAAAAAATAATTGTTTTTATTGACATCACATTTTCAAACAAACACGAGGCTTACATGAAACGATTGTCAATAATTCTGATGCTCTTTATCTCTATAGCATGGGGCGCGGATGCTCCATTCGGCCGCGGCGTCAATCTCACCGGTTGGCTGCAAACGAGCAACGTGCGGCAAATTCAATTTACAAAATTTACCAAACAGGACTTTATCAACATCAAAAGCCTTGGCTGCGACGTCATCCGGCTGCCCATCAATCTGCATTTTATGACTGACGGCGCGCCGAATTACACCATTGATCCGTTGTTCTTTTATTTTCTGGACCAAATCGTCGACTGGTCCGAGGAACTGGACCTGCACCTTTTGCTCGACAATCATACATTCGACCCGGCGCAAAATACGGATCCCAACATCGGCGACATCCTCATTCCCGTGTGGACGCAAATGGCCGAGCACTATAAAAACAGCACGGCAAATATCTATTACGAAGTTCTCAACGAACCGCACGGCATTTCGGACAGCAAGTGGAACACCATTCAACAGGAGGTTGTGCATGCCATTCGCGCCGTGGATTCGACGCATACCATCATCATCGGCCCGGCGGGATGGAACAGTTACAACAATCTCAAGTATATGCCGGAATATGAGGGCGGCAACCTGCTGTACACCTTTCATTTTTACGATCCCTTTTTGTTCACGCACCAGGGCGCCAGTTGGACGAACCCCTCCATGGGGCCGCTGGCCGGGATGCCGTTTCCCTACGATGCGGCGCGCATGCCCGACTTTCCGGATGAACTTCGGGGCACATGGATCGAAAGCGCTTTTAACAATTACGCCAATGAAGGCACAGTCGCCAGGGTGAAGGAACTCATCGACATTGCCGTTGATTTTAAGGAAAGTCGCAACGTCCCAATTTTCTGCGGCGAGTTCGGCGTCTATATGCGCAACAGCAACAACGAGGATCGGGTCTATTGGTACGACGTGGTGCGGCAATATTTTGAGGAAAAAAACATTCCCTGGACGATCTGGGATTACACCGGCGGCTTTGGCCTGTTCGAGCAGGGCGGCAGCGATCTGTTCGACTATGACCTCAACATTCCGCTGGTCGAGGCGCTCGGTTTGAACGCGCCGCCGCAAAAGGAATTCGTTCTTGAACCGGATTCCAGCGGATTCGACATTTACACCGATTTTATTTGTCCGTACATCAACGAATCGAGCTGGGCCGGCGGTGGAATTATCGATTTTTATGCCGATGCGGAGCCGGTCATCGGTCGTTATTGCATCCACTGGACAAACGCCGACCAATACAATAACATCGGTTTTGCCTTTAAGCCGATTAAAGACCTTTCCGTGCTTGAAAGCCGGGACTATGCCCTGGACTTTTGGGTGAAATGCGACGCCGCCGACGCCGCCATTGACATTCGTTTCGTGGACACCAAAACCGACGACCCGGAGGATCATCCCTGGCGCATGCGCTACACGCTGGACGGCGGCTGGAGCGGGTCATGGCAGCATTTACAGATTCCGCTGCAAGAGTTTACGGAACACGGCTCCTGGGACGACGGCTGGTTCCCGCCGCAAGGCGATTTTGACTGGCGGGCCGTGGAGCGCTTTGAAATTGTGGCCGAGCATCAGAATTTAAAGGGCGTCAATTTTTGGTTTGACAACATGCGGATCGTTGACCCGGCAGTGGTGGGCGTTGACGATGCTTTTGCCGTTCCGACGCGCTTTCGCCTTGAGCAAAACTATCCCAACCCCTTTAATCCCTCAACGCGGATTGCGTTTGAACTGGCAAGGGATTCGGATGTTGAGCTGTCGATTTACAATGCCGTCGGTCAAAAAGTGCGCACGCTCGTCAACGGCGCCCGGACGGCGGGGTTGCACGCTGTTGTTTGGGACGGATTGGACGACGCAGGTCTTATGACCGCTGACGGCGTCTATTTCTATCGGTTGCGGAGCGGCAGCTTGAGCGCAACGCGCAAGATGGTTTTAATGCGCTAGAAAAAAGATCATCAAGCCGACTTCTTTAAATATCTAAAACTCTGATCAGCCTGACGAGGCTGTCGAAAAAGTAAACGACCCCGGCTGCCCGAAGGGCGCCGGGTGTCGT
>JAJRST010000323.1 GCA_024278645.1 bacterium
GCGCCAACGGCTGGAGCGACGACCTGCAATGGCACGTCCGCCGCGCCTCGGCCTGGACCGGTCGCACCATCGCCTCCATGCGCGTGTATGACCTGCTGCGCGGCCTCGAGGTTCTGCGTACGTTCGACGGCGTGCAAGCCGACAATATCGCCGTCGCCGCCCGCGGCGAGATGGGCGTTGTAGCGCTGTACGCCGCCCTGTTGGACGGCCGTACCTCGGCGCTGCTGCTCGGCGCCCCACCGGCCACGCAAAACGCGCCCAGCCGGCCCGACGGCCGCGGCGAGGCCATTGAAATGCTCAACTGTCTGCGTATAACCGATGCGCCGCAGGTTGCCGGCCTGCTCTTTCCCACGGAGCTTGCCTTTATCGGCGACATGCCGGACAGCTACCAATGGGCGCAAAGCGTCTATGAGAAATTGGGCAAGCCGGGCGCCTTTCGTATGCTGAAAAAGGCGTCCGACTTTTAATCGCCGGTTCTGCTTGCTACTTGCGGCTCCATGCCCATTGCAGATCGAACAACGGCAATAAATGCCACTGCGTGCCGTAAGGATATTCGCCGTATGACAGGAGGTAGCCAAAGCTCACTTGAAAACCGGCGCTCTTGTTCCACAAGAGCATGCCCTTGTGTTCAAACGCCATATTGGTCCCTGTAGCGCCTTTTGGATAGTAGAAAAGATCGGCGTCGACAAGGTACTGCCAGCGTCCGACGGCAGGCCCTTTGAGGTCGGCGCCGAAGCGAAAGCCATAGTCGTTGTAATAGACGGATGATCTGATATAAACAATGGGCAGATCGATGGTCGTTCGCGGATCCAGGGGGCCGGACTTGGCGGCAAAATTAAAGCCCAGCTTTGCCGTAAACAAATGGTCGCCAAAGAGCGCCCTCGTCGCCAAAATCTCGTTTTGAAACGAGAGAATGTGCGGGATGTCGAACTCAGGCGAAATGATGCCGCCGCTCCCCTTGCGCGAAATGAGGCGCATCAAAGGCGTGGGATAGGAGACGCCGTGCCGCGAAGCGATGGTAAAGCCGCCATAGTGCGTATGCGCCCATTTGACGCTGAAATTGGGCATGACGAAAAAGAGCAGCGGGTGAGTCGAGAATTCCAGCGACTCTGAATAGCCGTAACGAAGCGGCTGAAAAGCGCCTATTTCCACCCTTTTCTCCGGCAACAGATGTGCCGTCCCCAACGACCAATGACGCCGGTTGAATTCGGCGTCGTTCGCCAACAACATGCCGAAACTCGCAAAAAGAATCACAAAGACAAAGCATCTGATATTTTTCATTTCGGCGCCTCCCATTTTGCAGTTACCGGCGCATGATCCGACCACGGCCCCGCCTCATGGTGCGTCACAACCGATCCGGGGACCCACTGACGGTTAGTGAAGAGATAGTCCAGTTTTCTGTCAAAAGCGCCGTCCGGATGCCTGGTTGTATGCGTGAAATACTTTGCTTCGTTGCTTAAATATTCCGGCAACGGCACATCCGGCGTATAGTTGTCATACAACGGCTGCAGCCAGGTGACTTCGTTGCCAAAGTAGCTGCCCTCTTTGTGCTTGGGATCGTCGTTGGGCCCGTGGAAGGATTCATCCGGCGCCTTGTCTTCCATGCAATAATCGATTTTGGCGGCGCCGGGCGGCAATTCGTTGAGATCGCCGCCGGCGACGAATGGGATGCCCTTGGCGTCCAGCCTGTCCAGTTCGTCTTTAAAAATCTCAAACTGGCGTTTTTTGGTATCGTCGGTGGAAAACGCCGAGGCATGAATATTGACCACATAAAAATCATCCACGCCGGGCAAGGCAATTTTCGTTTTCAAAATATTTCGTCGCAAATAGAAATGCTTGGTCAGCGCGTCCTGGTCGCCGCGGAGCGGTAACTTTATCCGTTCCGCCAAAGTGATGGGCCAGCGGGAGAGCACGGCGGTTCCCATATCCATGCGCCCCAGGCCGTCGCTGGGAATAAGCTGCGCTTTCCAGACCGCCGCGTAGGCGCCGTAATTGAAATGAGTGCTGTCCAGCAGCCACTGCACCTGGTCGATATAAGCCGTTCGCTTGGATTGCACATCGACTTCTTGTAAAAGCAGAATGTCGGGCTGCACGGCTTTGATGGTGGCGGCGATTCCCTGCAAGTAGTGGTAAACCTCGTCATCCTTGAGGATCACGCGGTCGCCGGGAGAATCGCCGAACCAGGGCAACCGTCCGGCGCCGAAGCGGATATTCCAGGTCATTACGGTGATCGTATCGGCGGATGTCGGCGCCGGGGTCAAGGTCGTCGCCGTGTACAGCGGCGCCTCTTCCACATCCTCGAATTGCGTCACCAACGGTTCGCAGGCCGTCATCGCCAGGACGGCAAACAGAAATAATATTCCGAATTTCTTTAATCTGTCCATTGTCAATCTCCGAATAGTGTTGTTTTGCTAAAAAGGTATGAAAAATATGCTAAAAGAGAAAGAAAAAAGAGAGGGCGAAAAATTGACGGTCGGCAATGACGCTGTTTTTTGGGGAGCCGGATTGGACGACAATCGCGCTTTCGAGTTGATGCCGCAATCACAGCGAGTACATATCCGGTCGGCGGTCGTCGAACAGATTATTTTGAGAGTTGAGCCGTTTGTCGCGCGCCTGCTGCACGTTAATATCCACCACCCGAAGGGCTTCGGCGTCAACGGGCGCCGAAGCCAGGATTTTACCGCGCGGGGCAGTGAC
>JAJRST010000324.1 GCA_024278645.1 bacterium
GAATCTCCACGTTATATTTATCCCCAATTTCCAAGGACCATAACCATTTGGAGGATGAGTGGACGACCAACAGATGTACACTTTAATAGCGGAAGAGTTGGGACTACGATGGAACCAGGTAAAGAATACTGTTGATCTCCTCGACGGTGACAACACCGTTCCCTTCATCGCACGTTATCGAAAAGAAGTGACGGGCAGTCTTGATGAAGACAACATCCGGGCCATTTGGGAGCGTGTGCGATATTTACGCAATTTGGATGAACGCAAACAAACCGTCCTCAGAAGCATCGAAGAGCAAGGCAAGCTGACCCCCGAACTGGAAGAGAAAATAAAAGCCGCGACCCGTCTGCAAGAGGTCGAGGATTTGTACTTGCCCTTCCGCCCAAAGCGCAGAACGCGCGCCACAATTGCCAGGGAAAAAGGACTGGAGCCGCTGGCGGAGATGATTCTCCGGCAGGAGATCGTCGAGGGTTCTCCCGAAGATATCGCGGCGCAGTTTATCGATGAGGAAAAAGGCGTGACAACCGCCGAAGAGGCGCTGGCCGGCGCGCGCGATATTGTTGCGGAAACGATTTCCGACGACGCCGATGTTCGCCAGGCGATCCGTAAACGTACGCTGGAAAAAGGCGTACTCATCTCGGAAGCCCGCAACCCGGAGGATGTCGCCGAGTACGAAATCTACAAAGAGTTTTCCGAATCGCTCAAGAGCATTCCGGCCTACCGTATTTTGGCCATCAATCGCGGCGAGCGTGAGAATTATTTGCGCGTTGAAATCGATGCGCCGGAAAATGAAATGATCGCCGAAATCGAGCAGCTCTATATTTCCAGCAAATCGAATATTTTTACGGACGAGCTGAAAACAGCCTGCGAAGACGCCTATCGACGCCTGATCGCGCCGGCCATTGAACGGGAGCTGCGCAACAACCTGTCGGAACGCGCCGATGTACATGCCATTGATATCTTTGCCCGCAATTTACGCGCGTTGCTGATGACGCCGCCGCTGAAAAACAACAACATCCTCGGCATCGACCCCGGCTATCGCACCGGCTGTAAAATCGCCGCCATCGACGCCACGGGGAAATATCTCGAAGGCTCGACCATTTATCCGCACCCGCCGCAAAGACGATGGCAGGAAGCAAAAGAAACGGTGGCGGATTTTATCAAACGACACAACATCACCGTAGTCGCCATTGGCAACGGCACCGCCAGCCGCGAAACCGAACATCTGGTCGCCGAGCTGATCGGCGAGATGGATGAGAAGATTTATTACACCATCGTCAATGAGGCCGGCGCTTCCGTCTATTCGGCGTCGCCGGTGGCCAAAAAAGAATTCCCCGACCTGGAGGCCTCGATGCGCGGCAATATCTCCATCGCCAGGCGGCTGCTGGATCCGTTGTCGGAGCTCGTAAAAATCGATCCTAAATCCATCGGCGTCGGTCTGTATCAGCATGATGTGAATCAATCGAACCTGTCCGAGGCGCTCGACCACGTCGTCGAATCGGCGGTGAACCGGGTGGGCGTCGATTTGAACACCGCCTCGGCTTCGTTGCTCAAATATGTGGCCGGCGTCAATTCCCGCGTCGCCGACAATATTGTCAAGTATCGTGAAGAAAAGGGCGCTTTTAAATCTCGTGAACAACTAAAGGAGGTCAAAGGCGTCGGCGAGAACGCCTTTGTGCAGGCCGCCGGATTTTTGCGCATTCGCGAGAGCGAGGTTTTTTTTGATACGACCGCCGTTCACCCGGAATCCTATGACCCCGCCAGGGCCTTGCTCGAAAACCTGGGGCTTTCGGTAAAAGAAGTGCAGGCGAACGGCGCCCTGGTGCGGCTGAAAATAAGGCAAGAAAAGCGCAGCATGGACGAACTGGCGAAACTGTGCGGCTGCGGCAAGGAAACGCTGGCCGACATCATCGACAGTCTGGAAAAGCCCAATCGCGATCCGCGCGATGAAATGCCGAATATCGTCCTGCGCAGCGATGTGCTGAGCATTGACGATCTGACGGAGGGCATGGTTTTAAAAGGAACCGTGCGCAACGTCGTCGACTTTGGCGCTTTTGTCGATATCGGCGTCAAGCAGGACGGCCTGGTGCACCTGAGCCGGATGGCCAAAAAGTATGTCAAAAACCCCCTGGACATCGTTTCCGTGGGCGACGTCGTCGAGGTCAAGGTGCTGAGCATTGACAAGGCGCGCGGAAGAATCGGCTTGACCATGGTGTTGGATGAATGACCGCGCGTTATGAAAACGCGTCGATAATGCGGGAGCGCCGGTGAAATTGACGGTCGTCTATCCGTGCTATTTCCCGGATGTCCGCGTTTTGAGCCGGATCGCCGCCGCCGACATCGTCGTCTGGGCGGATAATTTTATATATAAAAAACATGCGTGCAACCGGATGCGCATAAAAACCGTCGCCGGCCCGCAATGGTTGACGATACCGGTTTTAACCACCGGCGGCCGACGGCAGATTCGCCGCACGGTGATCGATGAACAGCATCATTGGCGTCACAAGCATTTAAAGTCTTTGCAGGTGAGCTACCAAAACTCGCCCTATTACTTTTTTTTGGCCGAGGAGATTCGGCATGTCATTGAAGCGCAAAGCAAGCGATTGAACGATGTGATTTCGGCATCGGCTCTTTTTTTACTGAAAAAAACAAGACTAGGCGCCGACTTTGTTTTCGGCAGCGCCCTGCCTGATGTTGCGGACCGCTCGCAAAGAGTTGTGGCATGGCTGAAGGAATGTTGTTGTGATGAGTATCTTGTCGATTCGAAGGATGCGGCTCACATCGATGTCGAATCGATCACCCGGGAAGGGTTGACGGTTTCGGAATTCGACTATAACCTGCAAACGTATCATCAGCTTTATGGCGGTTTCATCGACAACGTGTCGGGACTCGATCTTTTGTTCAACGAAGGCGAGGCGAGCAGGTCAATTTTAATGCGATCGGCAAAAACAAAGGAAAGGCGGGGTAGAAAATGAGCTTGTATGAAATTTTAAACCGCATCGACGATTGTCGCGACACGGTCATTGAATGGCAAAAGCAGTTGGTCTCCATCAAGGCGCTTGGCCCCGAAAACGGCGGCGAAGGTGAATACGAAAAAGCAAAATATGTCAAGAGCCTTTTGCAAGAGATCGGCTTTGATGAAATAACACAGATTGACGCGCCCGACGATCGCGTTCCATCGGGCGTGCGCCCCAACTTGCTGGCGACGCTCACCGGCAAGGATCAGCAGCGCACGCTGTGGATTCTGGCTCACATGGATGTTGTGCCGGAAGGCGACCTGAAGCACTGGCACAGCGACCCTTTTACGCTAAAGGTCGATGGCGATAAACTCATTGGCCGCGGCGTCGAGGATAACCACCAGGGGCTGGTCAGCGGTTTGTTGGCTGTTAAAGCCTTAAGGGAAGCGGGCGCCGCGTCGAATATGAATGTCGGTTTGGCCATTGTCGCCGATGAAGAGACCGGCAGCCGCTATGGCCTGGAATATGTGCTGAAACATCATAAAGAGATGTTTCGGGAAAACGACTTGATAATTGTCCCGGACGCCGGCGATCCGCAAGGCGAGACCATTGAAGTGGCGGAAAAGAGTATTCTGTGGATAAGGTTTATCGTGAAGGGCAAACAATGCCACGCCTCAACGCCGCAGTTTGGCGTCAACGCGCATCGCGCGGCGGCCCATCTGGCCGTGGAGCTGGATAAATTATACGAGTTGTTCCCGGCAAAAGACGATCTCTATGACACGCCCACAAGCACTTTTGAGCCGACGAAAAAAGAGAGCAACGTCCCCAATATCAACACCATTCCGGCGGAAGATATATTTTATTTGGACTGTCGCATCCTGCCGCATTATTCGTTGGATGACGTGCAGAAAAAGATCCGGGAAATTGCGGACAAGATCGCCGGGCAATTCAATGTGGAAATAGCGATGTCCTATCCCCAGAGAGAGGAAGCCGCGCCGCCGACTCCTCCCGATGCGCCTGTCGTCCGCTTATTGGCCGAGGCCATTCGAAAAGTGAACCAAAAGGAAGCAAAGATTATTGGTATCGGCGGCGGCACCGTGGCCGCGTTTTTTCGCCGCGCCGGGTTGCCCGCTGTGGTATGGAGCACTCTCGAAGATACTTGTCATCAACCAAACGAAATATCTCTTATATCGAGCACGCTGTCCGATGCAAAAGTTTTAACCGCAGCCTGTCTTTTTTAATACAGCAATGCTTGCGTTTATAGTTTAAATTATTTATATTTGAAAAATTGATGAGTAAAATGTGAATCGAATACTCATGATATTTGGCTTTTACCCCCGTATTTCACTGCGTAAAAGATTAATGTTGAATTTTATGTTTAACAATTTTCTTTTTTTCCCTTCAAACAAACAAGTGACTTTTAATCGAATAGTATACAAGCGTTATAGATTTCTTTAACTATATTTTGATTTTTAATTAATAAAAAAATCTATATATTGTATACATGTTGTTCTTTGTCATGTTCCTGTTTAGTTAATATGTTTGGAAAGCGCACAGTCTATGCTGTTTCAAGTGTGAAAGAGCAGACCATTAATTCACAATACTCACTTAACAGTGGAGGGTAAGATGAAAACCCTACTATTCAAACTGCTTCTCGTTGTTACAGTCCTTGCACTGCCGTTGACTTTGTTTGCTGCCGGCGGCACAGTGACGGGCAAAATCACGGAAAGCGGCACCAATGAAACGCTGCCTGGTGCAAACGTCACCGTGAAAGGAACGAGCCTTGGCGCGGCTTCCGGCATGAATGGAATTTATACCATTTCCAATGTTCCGGCCGGAACGCACACGCTTGTCGTTTCTTTTATCGGCTACCAGACGGTTGAAAAAGAAGTGACCGTCGCGGAGGGCGGTAAAGTGACCGTCAATTTTGTGCTGGAGCCGGAAGTGTTGATTGGCAAGGAAGTCGCCATCCTTGCGGATCGTGCGCAGGAGCGCAAAACCCCGGTTGCTTTCAGCAATGTGCAAAAGACCGAAATGGAAGCTCGGCTTGGCTCGCGCGATATCCCGCTGGTGATGAATGTGACGCCCAGCGTTTACTCGACGCCGCAGGGCGGCGGCGCCGGTGATGCACGTATCAACGTTCGTGGTTTCAACCAGAGAAATGTTGCCATCATGATCAACGGTGTTCCGGTCAATGATATGGAAAATGGCTGGGTCTACTGGTCCAATTGGGACGGCCTGGGCGACGCCACCTCCTCCATTCAGATGCAGCGTGGTTTGAGCGCTGTCAACCTGGCCACTCCGTCTATCGGTGGCACCATGAACGTGATCACCGATCCGGCGGCTCAGAACGCCGGCTACCGATTCAAACAGGAATTTGGCAATGACGGCTTTTTAAAGAGTACTTTTTCCGCGGCCACAGGCCTGATAGACGGCAAGTACTCGGTCATGGGAACCATTGTTCGCAAAACCGGCGACGGCCTTATTGACGGAACATTGACCGACGCTTGGGCCTATTATCTGGGCGCATCGTATCAAGCGAACAAAACCAACCGCTTTGAACTGTATGTGGTCGGCGCACCGCAACGCCACGGTCAGTTTCTCTACAAACAAAACATCGCCGCTTTCAGCCACGAGTATGCCAAGAGCCTGGATGACTATGATCCGGCGGCGTTGGAAAAATTTCCCGAAGCCAAATCCGGCAGAAAGTACAACCAGAATTTCAATACTCTCAAGGGAAACTATGTTGGCTATGGGTTGCAGTACTGGAATCGCAATACACACCAACGCTACAGCACCAAATTCATCAACGAGCGTGAGAATTATTACCACAAACCGTTGGTCAACCTGAACTGGTACTCGCAGCTTTCTTCAAAACTGAACTTGTTCAGCACGCTGTACTATTCCGGCGGCGTTGGCGGCGGCTCCGGATACCTGGGACGGCCCGCGTGGGACTATTCCGGCCCTTCGCGAGTCCTGGACTGGGATGCCACCATTGCGGCTAATAAAGCAAGTAATGACGGCTCCCGGGGCATCCTGCGAAACAGCGTGAATCAACAATGGACCATCGGCTTGATTTCAAAACTCAACTACAAGCCGTCAAAAGCCGTTGACGTAAACATCGGCCTTGACTGGCGCACCGCTGAAATCGACCACTTTCGCGAAGTTCGCGATCTCCTCGGCGGCTCTTATTACA
>JAJRST010000325.1 GCA_024278645.1 bacterium
CCGGAATTAATGGCTGCCCGTGCACGGGCGGCCGCGCGATCCGCCGCAACCACAAGCGACACATTCCTTTCCTGCTGACGCGCCCGGTCAATCTCATTTGTTAGTCTTTGCAGTTCCTGCTTTGTCGCCTCCAGTGTTTTAACCGGTCCGTCAAAATCCGTTTGCAGCAGCAAGCGGTTGCCGGTTAAAATCGCCTGCAGCGCCAAATTCTCATCCCTTCGTTTAAGGAATTCTTCCGCATCCCCGGCGCACAAATCGGCGGCGTCGATCAACGCCTTTTTGCGTGCGTTGTTTGCCTTTGGCGAATTCCGCGCTTTGTTAATATCGCCGGCGAGGCGGCGCAGCTCCTGTTGCAGACGATTTTCATGCCTGGCGTTGCCGGCTTCGAGCGGCCGGTTGAGCAAATCAACAGCTTGTTTTGACTGCTGCAATGCCTGATCATAATTTTTGTTTGCCAAGGAAAAACGCGCTTTTTCATATAATGTCGTCGCCTTTTTCAAAGCTGTGCGGCGAGCCGGCGTATGAGCGCCACTTTGCCTTTTGGCGCCGTCAAGCAGGTCGCCGAGCACGGCAATTTGATACTCGGCCTGCTCCCGCAGCGACATGTCGATTCCCTGGCACAAGTCTATGGCGCGCAACAACAATCGCGTCGTCCGGTAATATAAATCCAGCGCTTGTCCCTTCTCGTCGTTTTCCAGGGCGCGCGCAATATCCTCCTTTTGATCGAGAGCCTGGCGATACAGTTTTTGGGCCTGGGGATTGTCGCATACAGCCAGCAGTTTATCGGCTCTCTTGAGAAGGTTTTGGAAGCGAAGATGCTCTTCACGGATGGTGGCGTCAATGTCGTCGACATTGGCCTCCACCAGCAACAGACTGCGCTCGACTTGAAACTTGGCGGTGCGAAGCAATTCAAAGGCCTTGCGATATTTTTCTCTTTTCTCCTCGCCCGTTGAATTTTCAAGATTTTTCCGCGCTTCGCGCAACAGCCGCAACGCTTCCGGGTCGTTGCTGCCCGGCACGACTGCTTGCGCACTCCGGAGGAGCTCCTTCACCTCGCGACGAAGATTGGCAATATGGATTCGTGATAATTTTCGCACGGCGCGAACAGCCAGTTCGTGCGCTTTCAAACCTTTTTTACGAGCTTGCTGGAATCGCTGTTGTTCAATCAATGATCGCATCTCCCGCTGCAAGGCTTCCGCTTCGCGAACCCATTTTTCCGCTTCCGCGTCCGGGTTTTCCTGCAATAAATATCGCGCCAGCGCCATTTCGCGGCGCAATTGTTTAAGCGGCGAGGCGCTGCGTTTCTGCTGCGCCTCCGCCGGTACGATAAAAAGAAAGAGAATAATGTAAATGAATAATTTTCTCATATAGGTCCACTCATTTCCTGATGCCGTTTTCAGCAATAGATATGCCACCCGTTGTTTCAGCGCCGCACGGCAACAATAAGATATTGTAAATACTTAACTAATAACAAATAAAGGAGGAAAAGACGGCGCCGGTTTTGTACGCTACAGTACAAGGTGGCAAATTTTTACGTACTGCAACGTACAACTAGTACATATTTTCGTACTCGCCTCGCCCGGGAAACCGAACATCAAACGTTCCTTTTCGGTCACGGCGAGAAAAATCTTTTCAATTCCGCAAACACCTCTTCGCGCGTACCGACGACGGTTCGGCATTTGGGCAGGGAATTGATAAAACGTTTGCCATAGCTTTTTTGCACAACCCGGTTGTCGAAAATAATCACCGATCCCCTGTCGGATTTGCGGCGGATAAGCCGCCCGAACCCCTGCTTGAATTTGAGCACGGCCAGGGGCACGGCGAACTCGATGAACGGATTGCCCCCGGCTTTTTCTATCGCTTCATAGCGCGCTTCAATGATCGGCTCGCTCGGCACCTTGAACGGCAGTTTGGTGATGATAACATTCTCCAGGGCCTCGCCTTCCACGTCCACGCCTTCCCAAAAGCTGTCCGTGGCAAACAACACCGATCCCTTGTCGCGCTTGAAGCGTTTCAACAGTTCGTGGCGATTTTCATTCCCCTGTTTCAACACCCGAATGCCGATCATGTCCAGCGATTCCTGCAATTGCCGATAAACCATATTCAAAAGCCCGTACGAGGTGAACAGGACGAACGCCCGTCCCTCTGAAATATTCAACACCTTGAACACCGCCTTGCCCAGTTCCTGCGCAAAAGTGGGGTGCCGCGGATCGGGCATATCCAGGGGCACGGCCAGCAGCACCTGGCGCTCATAGTCAAACGGCGCCGGCAGCGCCAGCTCCGTGCGTCGCTCGCCGGCCACCGTGGTCAGGCCGATTCTGTTCGCCAGAAAATCGAACGAGTTCTCCACCGTCAAGGTCGCCGAGGTCATGACCACGGTTTCAAAAGCCTCGTATACGGCCTCGTTCATGATATCCTTGATGTCCAGGGGCGAAATCTGAAAACGAATAATGCTTTTGCCGCGCCAGCCGGGCCTCGCCTCTATCCAGCGAATATTCTTCTCATCCTCTTTGAATAGAATCTGCGTCAGCACATCAGCAATCGCGATAAGCCGTTCCGCCTGCGCCTGCAGCTCGATGGTCAGCGACTCCCAGTCGTCGTCCGTATACTGCTTGCCTTTTTGCGCCAGGGAAATCAAAACGTCGAGGTCGGCGGCGTACAGTTTCAGCGTCTGAATGAAATCCTTGAACGGTGCGGTCAATCCCGGCCCGTTGAACAGGGCGTCGATCACATGCGGCAGCAGCCGCACTTTGATTTCCGAATCGAGCTTACCGCCGTTTTGCTTTTTCAACTGTTCGAAAAGCAGGTCCATCACCGTATGCGTCTGTTCGGCGAGCTGTTCGGCGCCGGGCGCCAATTGCGTTGTAACCTTGTTCAGAATCTGCGTGACCAGGTCTTCCGGAAGATCCTTTCGACGCCGCAGCACGCGAAAGCGCAGGGTGTGCAAAAATCCTTTCTCCAGCCCCTTTTTACGGCGGTGCAGGCGCGTCAGAATTCGGATGATGCCGCCGCGGGTGATCTGGCTGCCAAAGTAATTGGTCGCCACATTTTCGATGTGATGCGCCTCGTCGAAAATAATTTTCTGGTACGGCGGCAGCACCGCGGCGTCCTGAAAACTGCCGGTCTGCCGGCGAATGGCCAGGTCGGCGAACAGCAGATGATGGTTGACGACGAGGAGCTGCGCCTTGCTGGCGCGCCGCCGCGCCTTGTTGACAAAGCACTCGCGAAAATGCTTGCAGCGGCTGTGCAGACAGGTGTCGCTTTCCGAAGCGATTTTCTCCCAGACATCGGAGCGCGGTATCACCGCCAGATCGGCCTTGCTGCCATCCCGGGATGATTTGGCCCAGCCGATGAGATGCTTCAATTCCCCGGACTCTTCATCCTCGGCAAAGTCAAACTCCGAAGCGACGTCGTCCACCTTGCGCAGGCAGACATAGTTGGAGCGGCCCTTGACCAGAACGGCGTCGAA
>JAJRST010000326.1 GCA_024278645.1 bacterium
GGCGGACATCCATACGGGATCGGTGTGGTCGGCCGTGCATTGCAGCGACTGCAATGTGTCCATGATCGACTTTAAAATCGGCGCGCCGACCGCGGCCCTGGTCATCGAACTGCTGAGCGTCATCGATCCGCAGGCGGTGCTGTTTCTCGGCATGTGCGGCGGTCTGCACAATTCCCTGGAGGTCGGCGATTTCATCCTGCCCATGGCCGCCATTCGAGACGAAGGCGTATCGCATCACTTTATCCCGCCGCAGGTGCCGTCGCTGCCGACGTTCAAAATACAAAAGTTTGTCAGCCAGATGCTTGTTGAGGCCGGCCATGATTATCGCACCGGCGTGGTGCATACCACAGACTATCGATTCTGGGAGTTTGACGATGCCTTTAAACGCTCGCTGTATGAAGAGCGGGCCATCGCCATTGAAATGGAGTGCTCGGCGCTTTTTTCCGTCGGCTTTGTCAGCAAGGTTCCCATCGGCGCGCTGCTGCTGGTCTCGGACCTGCCGCTGAAAAAGGGAGGCATCAAAACCAAGGCGTCGGCGAAAAGCGTCTTTTCTTCATATACGGAGCAGCACATCAACATCGGCATCAAGGCGATCACTGAAATACAGGCCAAGGGCGAGCATATTCGACACTATCGCTGGTGAGTAATGCAGGCGGTCGTCACGAATTTACAAGGAACATTTTTTGCGCGAAAGACTGCTTCGTCGCTTCGCTCCTCGCAGTGACTTGTATGTCCTCCTAACCCGGACAAGCCGGAAATCCCAAATCCCAAAATCCAACTGTCAAGTTCAACCTTTGCCGGATTTGCTCAAAAATCAACTTTTAAGACACTAATTACTTTTATTTCTTCAAAGGGCGTTGCGCACCGCCGCGATGAACAACCTCAGCTTTTTCGCATCCGGAACGCCGTCGGTTCGCACGCCGCTGCACACGTCGACGCCGAACGGCTGCACCAGACGAATGGCCTCGGCGACGTTTTCGCGCGTCAGGCCGCCGGCCAGGTAGACCGGCGCCGCCACCCGACGCACAATTTCACGGCTCACCTCCCAGTCGTGCACCCGCCCGGTGCCGCCCAATTGCCGCACGCCGTTGACTTGCGTCGACGAGTCGAGCAGAATGGCGTCGACAAATTTTTGCAAAGAAACCGCTTCCTCAATAGACTGCTCTCCCTGTACATGAACCACTTGCACCAGTTCGACGTCGGGCAAGGCCTCTCTCAATGCCCGCAATTCGTCAATCGGCAGGCGGTCGCAAATCTGCAGCCCGGTTGCGCGGCAACGCTGTTGCTGGGAAATTATTTCCCGGGCGCTGCTTTTTGAGGTGAGCAAAAAGGTCGTCGCCGACGGCGGCAGGCGTCGGATGATGTCGGCGATCACCTCTTCCTCTAATATAGCCGGCCCGCTGGGCATTTCGGAGACAAAGCCGAGGATGTCGGCGCCATGTTCGAGGGCCAGCAACGCCTCATCGAGGGACTGGATGCAGCAGATTTTTATACGAATTTTGTTCATCAGAAACAAAACCCCACTCCCAACAACGGAAAAGATTCGTACGACGCAACGCGGCCGCTGTATGGCACGAGGCCCCCCCTGTCGTTAAAGTAATAATCGTTTATAGCGATGCCGAACTGCGTCACCGTCAAATATTCAAGCCGCAGGTACATATTCAAAAGCAAATGATATTCCACGCCGAAACGCAGGGCGAGCGCCGCGCCATAATGATAGCCGTCAAGCTGATTTGCTTTCGTCCCCTCGCTTGATTTTTCGGCAATGTGCAGCGCCGGACCGCCGCCCACATAGAAAAATGTTTTTCTCCCTCCCCTGACATATTTTTCATATTCCAGGCCGATATGATAATAATACTTTTTTCGGAAATGGTTGTCCTGAATTGCAGCCGCTTCCTCTACTCGAGTATGTCGAAATGACCTGGATAACAACACCACCCTGGCCGCGCTGCCGACGCCCCATCGATATTGTACATCAACCGATTTATCATCAAGGTTGTCGAACGGCGTATTCAAGGGAGAGGCCTGCCACAAAAGAGCGCCGGAAAACCCGGCGTGATCACCGCTTCTTGCCGATGGTGCGACGAAAACGATGATAAAAAGCACCAAGAATCGTCCTTTCATCCCCGCCCCCTAAAAATAAACGGATATGCCGATTTTGACGTGACTGCCCCCATAGCGAAAGCTGCGGCTCGTCCTCTTGTCGGACTGAGACTTGGGGTATACATTAACATCCCCGTGACTTGAGCTATTCATATCATTCTTTCTCACATAATAGGTGTAACCAGCGTTCGACTGGTATTCCAGAATCGCGCTGAAGCTTTTGCCGATAAAGTACTCGACGCCAATGGCCCCCGAAAGACCGGCATAATAGTTGTTATCGCGGTAATTGCTTTCAACCGTTGTTCCTGTCTCTCCACTCGGGCCTGTGCTTTCCGTTTCCCGATTAAAGTTTTTTTTCATGAAATCAAGATCAAAGAAGGGGCCAAACCCTAGAAAAGCAGAAAAGCCGCTCTCCTGAGGCAGATACCACAAGTAATGAAAAACGCTTCGAAAGCGATGGACATAGTACTCGACATATTCGGCGTGGGTTGACGTTCCTTCATAGACCGTATTAATATCTCGATCTATTTCGACCATCGAACCGTCAATTTCAACGCCGAAACGCAGGGCGCGGTTGTCCGAAAAATGATATTTGCCGGAAAATGTCGACCCCAAATAATCGGTCACCCGGAAATCCATCAGACTGCCCGAAATCTCGAACAGCATGGCCCAGGCGCCCTTTTGCAGCGAATTTTGCTTCTTTTTTTCCCCGGCTGCAACAGATGTCGTAAAGATGAACAACAAACAAATGAACGGAAACATCACACGGCGAGTTTTCATTTTTTCCCTCCAAAATGATCGAGTTGGTTGTTTTACTAGGATGGCATCTAAACGGAGGCAATATACCGCTTTAATCTCTCAATGCCAATTTTAATTTTTTGCAGCGAGTTGGCGTAGGAAAAACGTATAAAGCCCTCGGCGTTGCCGCCAAAATCGACGCCCGGATCCAGCGCCAC
>JAJRST010000327.1 GCA_024278645.1 bacterium
ATTTGGAATTTCCGGCTTGTCCGGGGTTAGGAGTCTCCCCGAATTTCTGCTATCGGGCCAGCGCCGATTTCACCGAGCTGACAAACGCTGCGGCTGTTTTCGCTTTATCTCGCGCCTTTTCCAGCTCTTTGAGCAGCCAACTGCCGATGATGACGCCGTCGGCGGTTTCGCTCATCTCGCGCACCTTTTCAAGCGATGAAATGCCAAAACCGACGGCCACGGGCAATGACGTCATGTCTTGCAGGGACTTTATGGTCTCCGGCAGCACGCTATCGGCGCTGCTCTCGACGCCCGTGGTGCTGTACTGCGCCACGCAGTGGACAAAGCCGCCCGATGCCCTTAAAATCGCTTCCGTCCTGGCCGGATCGATGTCCGGCGCCAACAAATAGATCAAATTGACGCCCGATGCTTTGGCCAGACGTTCCAACTCCTCTCCCTCTTCAAAAGGCAAATCGGCGACAATGAGCCCATCCACGCCAAAGGCGGCGCAGTCGCGGACCAGCGCTTCAATGCCATAGCGGATGAGCGGGTTGTAATAGCCCATCAGCACAACGGGGGTCCGCGAGTATTTTCGAAATTCCCTGACGAGATCGAGGATGTCCTTAATTGTGACGTGATTCTTGAGCGCGCGCGCCGTGGCCCGCCGGATCACCGGGCCGTCGGCGATGGGATCGGAAAACGGCATGCCAAGCTCGATGCAATCTGCTCCGTTATCGCTCATTGTCTGCATTATCTCAAGCGTTTCTTTAAGGCTTGGGTCGCCGGCGGTAATGAAAAAGATGGCCGCTTTTTGACCGCGCGTCTTTAATTCTGCGAAATGCTTCTCCAGTCTATTCATGGCCTCCCTCCTCTTCGCTTTGCAGAGTTTTAGTGTCCTTGTCGCCGCGACCGGACAGGTTGATAAGGACTGTCTTTTCCTTTGGCATATCCGCGGCAATATGTACTGCATAGGCCACGGCGTGCGAGCTCTCCAGCGCCGGGATGATGCCTTCGGTTTGCGACAGCAGCTTGAAAGCCTCGACGGCTTGCTCATCGGTCACGGTGACGTATTGCGCGCGGCCGACGTCGGCGTAATGGGCGTGCTCGGGGCCGACGCCGGGATAGTCCAGCCCGGCGGCGATGGAATGCGCCGGAATGATCTGCCCGTCCTCATCCTGTAAAAAATAGCTCTTTTTGCCGTGGAAAACACCGACCTCGCCGTAATTAATCGACGCGGCGTTTTCGCCCAGGGCGACGCCGCGGCCGCCGGCTTCGACGCCGACCATTTTCGCTTTCGACTCCCTGAACGGATGAAAAATACCCATGGCGTTGGAGCCGCCGCCGACGCAGGCGACAATGATGTCCGGTTCATCGATGCCGTACTGTTTTATCTGTTCGCGCGCCTCCTTGCCGATGACCGACTGAAACTCGCGCACCATGAGCGGAAACGGATGCGGCCCGACGACCGATCCTAAAAGATATTGCGTATGCTTGACCGTCGAAATCCAGGCGCGCATGGCTTCGCTGGTGGCGTCCTTGAGCGTCCTCGTCCCCGAAGTGACAGGCACGACCTCGGCGCCGAGCAGTCGCATACGAAAGACATTCAATTGCTGCCGCTCGATATCCTCCTCGCCCATGTAAACCTTGCAATTCATGCCCATAAGCGCGCAAACCGTGGCCGTGGCCACGCCGTGCTGCCCGGCGCCTGTTTCGGCGATGATATTTTTCTTGCCCATTTTTTGCGCCAGCAGCGCCTGGCCGAGGCAGTTGTTCAGCTTGTGCGAACCGGTATGATTGAGGTCCTCGCGCTTGAGCAGTATTCGAGCGCCGCCGATTTTTTGCGTCAGTCTTTTTGCGTAGTAAAGCGGCGTCGGCCGGCCGGCATAGTTTTGCAGCAATTCGGCAAGCTCCTGCTTGAACTCACCGGTTTGCGCAATTGTGTTAAATCCGTTCTCCAGCTCGTACAATGCCGGCATGAGCAGCTCGGGCACAAACTGACCGCCGTAATTTCCAAAGTAACCTTTTTTTCTCATTTATCATTCCTTAGATAATGTTAAAAATCATCGGATTCCTTATCCCATTGTTTGTTCGAGATCTTGAAACTTTGAAGCAATTTTTCATGAACAAGCAGGTTAAGATAAGAATAATTATTTTGCCCATAATCATTTTGTCTCTATTGCTCCTTCAGCCGCTCAAAAAACAACCGCATTTTTTCGTGATCCTTGACGCCCGGCGCCGTTTCCACTTTGGAATTGACGTCGACGCCATAGGGATGGTATCGGTGAACGATATCTGCAATGTTTTCCGGCCCGACGCCGCCGGCAATGATGATTCTCGAAAAGTCATCGATCCTGTCGAGCAGCAAATAGTCGATGCGTCGCCCGGTGCCGCCGGCCAAGCCCATGACATAAGCATCCAGCAATACTTTGATCTTTGGCGCATAATCGACAATTTTTTGCAGGGTTGATTCGTCGCGGATTCTAAACGCCTTGAAGATTTCGCCGCCAAGTTGGCGGCAGTATTCCGGCGTTTCATCGCCGTGCAACTGCACCACGTCAAGTCCGCATTGAGAACGCACACTTTGAATGGTCTCGATTTCTTCATTGACAAATACGCCGACTTTGAGGATGTCAAGACCATCGACCAATCGACGCGCTTGCTCAACGGAAACCTGCCGCGGACTGTTGGCAAAAATGAGTCCGATGGCGTCGACGCCGCGGTCGATGGCATATTCGATGTCCTGACGACGCGTCATGCCGCAAAATTTTACGAACATTATAAACCTCGCAATTTTTTAAGCGATTGCACGCGATCTGTTGGCCGCATCAGGGACTCGCCGACGAGAAAGGCGTCGCATCCCGCCCCTTGCAAGCGGCGAATATCATCGTGATTGTGGATGCCGCTCTCGCTCACCTTTATCTTGTCCGGTGGAATAAGAGCGGACAATGCTTCGCTGATCTGCAAATCAACATGAAACGTTTTCAGATCGCGATTGTTGATGCCAATGATTTTTGCGGTGGTTTTCATGACTTTTTCAAGCTCATCGGCGTTATGAATTTCTACCAGGGCGTCCATTTCAAGACCGGCGGCGAGATCGATAAAGTCATTCAATTGCTACTTGTCCAGGGCCACGGCAAGCAGCAGAATGGCGCTCGCCCGATGCACTTTTGCCTCGTAGACCTGGTATTCATGAATGATAAAATCCTTGCGCAAAAGCGGAAGATTGACCCCGGCGGCAATATCGTCAAGATAACCTAATTCGCCCTGAAAAAAGGCCCGATCGGTGAGCACGGATACGGCCGCCGCGCCGCCGCGTTCATACTCGCAGGCAATACGCAGAGGATCAAAATTCGCACAGATGAGGCCTTTGCTCGGCGAGGCTTTTTTCACCTCGGCGATGATGCTGGTTCCCTCTTGCGACAGGGCGTTAAAGAAGGATGGCCGTTTCCCTGCTTTTTCCGCCGCCCGGCGCAGGGACGATAAAGGAGCCGCCGCCATTTTTTGCCGCAATTCCAGGCTCGTATTTTCCATAATTTTTTCGAGAATGCTCATCATATCGCCGCCCTTAATTGACGGAATTTGTAAAGTCGATGAGCTGCTCCAGCTTTTGCCTGGCCTTGCCGCTTTGCAACGCCTCCCGCGCCATGTCAACGCCCTGCTGCAATGAATCGGCGACGCCGCTGACATAGATGGCGGCGCCGCCGTTAAAAGCGGTGATATCCGCCATGGGACCGTCACGGCCCTCCAGGATATGGCGCATTATTCTGGCATTCTCATCGGCGTCGCCGCCCTTGATCGAGTCGATGTCAGCGCGTTTCAGCCCGAACGTTTCCGGCGACGCCTGAAACGTTTCGATGTCGCCATCTTTGAGCTCGAACACCGTCGTATCGCCGCTCAAGGCCAGTTCATCCATGCCGTCCCTGCTGTGCACGACCA
>JAJRST010000328.1 GCA_024278645.1 bacterium
CGAACCCGGCAGCCGAGAGGCAGCGTGTATTTCAACGGCGTGTGACCGTAAGGAAAGTTTTGCAAAACCGGAACGCGCAACGGCGCCAGATAGTGCGCGATTAAATCGTCAAACTCGAGCGGATTGTCGTTTTCATCCGCCGCAATGTCGATAAAGCGGCCGAGCACAACGCCGTTGACGAGATCAAGAATGCCGGCGTTTTGAAGCTGCGAAAAATACCTGTCGATTTTATAAAGGTCCTCGCCGATGTCTTCGAGCAGCAGTATGGCGTCCTGAAAATCTGGGCGCCAGGGCGTGCCCAGCAATGAGGCGACGACCGAAAGACAGCCTCCCAGCAAACGACCCTCGGCGACGCCGGGCGTAATTGCTTGCAGATCGTTTCCCGGGACGTCGCCGGATAAAACATGCAACGCGTCGTTGGCGAGCATATCCCACAAGGAATTTTCCGTCAACAGCGGCAGTTCGGCGCCCAGCTCGATGGCGACCATCGGGCCGCTAAAAGTGACGAGGTTCGCATGGCTGTATAAAGCCATTTGCAGGGCGGTAATATCGCTGTAGCCGAGCACAATTTTGGGATGTTCCCGGGCGGCGACGTAATCAATTTTGTCCAGAATGCGTGTAATGCCATAACCGCCGCGGGTGCAAAATATAGCGTTGACGTCCGGCCGCTGCAGCATGGCATTGAAATCGGCGGCGCGGTCATCATCCGGGCCGGCAAGATAGCCGTTCCGCTTTCGCACATACCGGCCTTCAACGACAGTATAACCTTTGCGGCGCAGGTAGTCGATCCCGCGATCAAGTCGCGTCATTCGCTCGTTGTTCAGGGGACCGGCCGGGGAGACGATGCCAATGGCGCCGCCGGGCCGCAACCGCGGAGGTTTTACGGCGCTTTGCTGTAAGGACGAGGAGAGCATCACTGGATTTCGTCAATTGCGTATATAACGCTGAATGTCATAAATCGAAACGGGGTAAATCAACTCGTAATCGCCAAAGCCGTTGCGGTCGTAAAACTCGAACTGACGATTGATGGAATAGTACTGCCAGATTTGATAGGGTCGGGAGCCGGAAGGATAATCGTTGCGAATGACCTCGTCCGGCGGGCCGAGTATGATAAATATCATGCCGCGATCGGAGCGCCATCCTTCCCGTCCCATCACGGTAAAGTTTTGATTGGCGATGCTCACTTTGGTATAGTAGGAATCCATGGCCTCGTTCAAATCGGTGCCCGGCGAGGGATCGCGGTTACGCCAAAATTCGAGAAAATATTCTAATTTTTTGTCTTCCGGGGCTTTTTTCAGTTTTTTCCATTCCTTGTTCGTCGCAATAAGCTGCAACTGGTTAATGGCGGCATCAAGATCCCCTGCCGTGCGCGGCAGGCCCGCCCAACGAATATAAAAGTCCTTTTTCAGGCGCGCCTTTTTGTTCCTGGCGCTGATGTTGATGGTCAAATGATAGGTGTCATGCGCCAGCGAGTCGGTCGGCAAGGTGATCGTATAAGCGGCGCGTTCACCGTTCATGGAGATGGGAAAGCTGTCCTTGAGTTTGTACTTTGAGTTCTCGCCGCGAATTTCCTAAGACACCTGCCCCGTTTGATATCCCTTGGGATTGTACACTTCAAAATAGGCGTATGAAGGCGCGCCAAGTCCTTTATACGTATTGGTCACTTCCGGGAAAATACTTTTGATCTGGTTGTTTTCAATCTCCACTTTTCGTGCAAAGGTAATGCTGCTGCCGGAGATTGCCGGTTTGGAAAAATCCTCAACCTTTATCTTTTGCTCAATGGAATAGGTCTGACTGCTTTCCAGATCCTCATAGGATAATATTACTTTGTACTTGCCCGGTTCGACATCGTTAAACGAGGCGTAGGTCAGGCTGATATCGCCCCTGCTGTTCGTACGGTCATAGCTGTCAACGACCACCGTTTCCTTCCATATTTTGCCATCCACCTGGTCGTTGCCTTGCATCAGCACGGCCGACAGTTCATAGTTGGCTTCAAAATCCTCCGCCGTTTTGACGAACTGCAGGTCGTCATACAAGACTTCGGCGAAAATGTCGATCCGCGCCAGCTTTAGCGTTTCATTGGCCGCCTTGATGACAAGATCGTGATGAAACAGCGGATATTCTCCCATGGGCTGCGTGGCTGTGCCGGACAGGGCGATCCCCGACATCATCAAAAATATGACAAACGACTTGATCTTCATTTTTTCCCTTTCATTTTTCAAAGACAAGTTGTCATATAGGTTAAATGAAAATAGCTCGAATAGGTTCCACCGTGCAAATCCGCCGCATATCAAACGACCTGGCCGTATAAATCATAGATATTGGCATCCAGAATGCGGACCGTATAGAACTCTCCTTTTAAAACACTCGCCGGTAAAAAAATATTGCCGTCTACTTCGGGCGCGTCCCACTGGCTGCGAGCGTAAGCAATGCTGTGCTCCTCGTCTACTTCATCAACGAGCACTCGAACGACGCTGCCGACTTTGGCCGCGTTCAACTCCTGGACGATCTCGTCTTGTTGACGCATGATCATGCGCTGCCGTTCGAGCTTGACCTCCTCCGGGACATCATCCTCGAGTCGATAGGCGCGCGTTCCTTCTTCATGGGAATAGGTGAATACGCCGAGGCGTTCAAATCGCGTCTCTTGCAAAAAGTCCAAAAGCTCGATAAATTGCTCTTCCGTTTCACCCGGAAAGCCGGCGATGATGGAGGTCCGCAGGGCGACGTCCGGCATTCGCGCGCGTAATTTTTCAATGAGAAGTTCAATATCCCCGCGCGACACTCTTCGTCCCATGCGCTTCAGGATTGGATCGCTGATGTGCTGAATCGGCACGTCAAAATAGTGCACGACTTTATCCAGCGAGGCGACGACCTCGATCAACTCATCGTTCCAATGAGCGGGATGCGTGTACAAAAGTCGAATCCATTCCAGGCCGTCAATTTCATCGAGGGCCTGCAACACATGTCTTAACGAGATGTCTTCGCGCAAGTCGGCGCCGTAACGAGTGGTGTCCTGGGCAATGACCATAATTTCTTTGACGCCGTTGGCGGCCAAGCCCCTTGCCTCGGCGAGGATGTCGGCCATCGGACGGCTGGCAAAGTTTCCCTTTATCAATGGGATGGCGCAATAGGCGCATCGGTTGTTGCAGCCCTCGGCCACGCGCAGGTAGGCGTAATGTCCCGGGGTAAGCAGTTTGCGCGTCGGTTTGGCGTTCCCTTGGCGTTGCAAAATATCCTTCATTCGCGCCAGGGTTTTCGTGGCGTCGACCGTGGGAAAGAACTGATCCACTTCCGGGATTAACGTCGCCACTTCTTCTTTGTATCGCTGCGGCAGGCACCCGGCCACGAATATTTTCAGATTGGGGTTGTCCCGCCGCGCCGAAACCACGTCGAATATGGCGTCAATCGATTCTTTCTTGCTGGATTCCAGGAAGGAGCAGGTATTGATGATCATGACGTCCGCCTCCCGGGCATCCTCGACAAGCGTCGCCTGCTCCTCAAGACCGCCGAGAATGGTCTCCAGGTCGACCTGGTTTTTCGGGCATCCCAAATTCATATAGGCAAGTTTCATTGAAATAATGCCTCGACAAATGTTTCCGCGTTAAACTCCTCCAGGTCGTCAAGCCTTTCGCCCAGGCCCACAAACCGCACCGGGATATTCAGTTCGCGCACGATGGAAAAGATGATGCCGCCCTTGGCGGTGCCGTCAAGCTTGGTCAGGACGACGCCGGTGACGTTTGCAGCCGCGGCAAACTGCCTGGCCTGGGCCAACCCGTTTTGGCCGGTGGTGGCGTCCATGATCAGCAGTATTTCATGCGGCGCTTACGGGATTTGTTTTTGCAGGACGCGATGAATTTTTGACAACTCGGCCATTAGATTGGCTTTTGTATGCAGCCGTCCGGCCGTATCAATAAGTAATATATCCGCCTGGCGGGCGATGGCCGCCTTTAAAGCATCGAAAGCAACGGCGGCCGGGTCGCCGCCGCTCTGGCTGTGCACGATTTCGGCGCCGCTGCGCTCCGCCCATATTGCGAGCTGATCGATGGCGGCGGCGCGAAAAGTGTCCGCCGCGGCGAGAAGCACTTTTTTACCTTGCCGGTGATAGCGAGCGGCCAGCTTGCCGATGGTCGTCGTCTTGCCGGTTCCGTTGACGCCGACGATGCTGATGACAAAGGGCTTGGTCGTCAGGTGCAGTTGCGAGTCGGCTTGCCTGAGCATGGATACGAGGTCCGCTTTGAGAATGTCGAACACCTGCTCCTCGCTCACGGCGCC
>JAJRST010000329.1 GCA_024278645.1 bacterium
CGCGCTTCGCCGAGTTCGCTACACCAGCCAACAAGCAAAGTTCGACCGCGATCAGCGCATTGCCAATGTCAAAGACGCTTTCGAAATGGTAGATCGCTTTGATATTGCCGGCAAACATATCGCCCTGGTCGATGACGTCCTTACCACCGGATGTACAGTCAACGAATGCGCCAAAGAGTTGCAACGGGGCGGCGCTCGCAGAATCACGGCCATGACAGCCGTACGAATTTAACGGTTGAATTTTTCATAAAACTTGACTTTGTGCTGAATTTTTCTTATACTTATAGGTTTATTTTTTCAGCCGAGGTTGCATCTTCATTTGGCTGGGAATTGAGCTTTCCCTGTTTAAACCAGATTCCGTATGATTCTTTAAACTCTTGGAGGATAAAAATGTCAATAAAAATTGGAATTAATGGGTTCGGGCGAATAGGCCGTCTTGTTTTTCGTATCGCCAATGCACGTAATGATATTCAAGTTGTTCAGATCAACGATATTACGGATGCAAAGACGTTGGCACATTTATTAAAATATGACTCGATTCACGGACGTTATGACAAAACAGTCGCCGTCGACGGCGACGCCATCGTCGTCGATGGCAAGAAAATTAAAATCTCCGCCGAACGCGATCCCGCTTCTTTGCCGTGGGGCGACCTCGGCGTTGACGTCGTCATCGAATCCACGGGCATTTTCCGCAAACGCGAGCAGATTCACAAGCATATTGACGCCGGCGCCAAAAAAGTGATACTCACCGTGCCGGCAAAAGATGAAATTGACGCCACCATTGTTCTTGGCGTCAATGATGAAATGCTGAAACCGGAGCACAAAATTGTTTCCAACGCTTCTTGCACCACAAACTGTCTTGCGCCCGTCGCCAAAGTACTGAATGATACGTTTGGCATTGAAAGCGGATTGATGAAGACGGTTCATTCCTATACCAACGATCAACGTCTGCTCGACTTGCCGCATAGCGACCTGCGTCGCGCGCGCGCTGCCGCGATGTACATTATCCCGACGACGACAGGCGCCGCCAAGGCAGTTGGCAAGGTGATCCCGGAGCTGAACGGCAAGCTGGACGGTTTCGCCATGCGCGTTCCCACGTCGGACGGCTCGATCGTAGACCTCACCGCCGTTCTGAAAACCGAGGCGGATGTCAGTGAAATCAACGCTGCTATGAAAAAAGCTGCCGAAGGCCCAATGAAAGGCATTCTCGAATATACCGAAGATCCGATCGTGTCCATCGATGTCGTCGGCAATTCGCACAGTTCTATTTTTGACGCCCTGTCGACCATGGTCGCCGGCGGACGCGGCAAGCTTGTCAAAGTCGTCTCCTGGTATGACAATGAATGGGGCTACTCCAGCCGCGTCGTCGACTTGCTGGTTAAAATGGCGGCTATGTAATTGGGAACACATTGTAAAAAAAATTGTTGAATATTTTACGAGGGTTGAATCAACCGGGTTCAACCCTCATCTAACTATAGCGAAGGACTTATGCGTAAACGAATTATTGCCGGCAACTGGAAGATGAACAAGAACGTCACCGAAGCTGTTGAGCTGGCAACAGAGATCAAAGCCGGGCACGACAATTCCGACGTCGATGTTGTCGTTTGTCCGCCTTTTACGGATTTGTACGCCGTTCATCAGGTCATAAAGGATTCGCCCATCGCCCTCGGCGCTCAGGACGTGTTTTGGGAAGACAAAGGCGCCTACACCGGGCAAATTTCGGCGGATATGTTAAAGTCGGTCGGCTGTCGGTATGTTATCATTGGACATTCGGAACGACGGCAATACTTTGCCGAGACGGATGAGACGGTAAACAAGAAAATTAAAAAAGCGCTTGAATATGAATTGACGCCGATCGTTTGTGCGGGCGAATTGTTGCAAGAGCGCGAGGCTGGTGAAACAGAGATGGTCGTCGAGCGACAGGTTCGCGGCGCTTTTGACGGCGTGAGCAAGGCCGATGCGGTCGACGTTGTCATCGCCTACGAGCCGGTATGGGCCATCGGCACCGGCAAGGTTGCGACGCCGGAACAGGCGCAACAGGTTCATAAATTTATTCGGGACTTGCTGGCAAAACTGTATGATCGGGAATTTGCCGATGCCCTGCGCATTCAATACGGCGGCAGTATGAAGCCGGAGAATGCCGCGGAACTTTTAACTCGGGAGGATATCGACGGCGGCCTTATCGGCGGGGCCAGTTTAAAAGCCGATTCTTTCCTGGGTATTGTTAACGCCTGATTTAGCTTGGAGAAATCATGATAGTTGGATTCTTGACAGTTGTTTTTGTTGTTGTTGCTTTTTTGCTAATTTTTGTTATATTGATACAGTCGGGTAAAGGCGGCGGTTTGGCCGGCATTGCCGGGGGGAGTATGAATTCCCTGTTCGGCGGCCAGGGCAGCGCCCCCTTGCTGGTTAAAGCGACAACCATTCTGGCGACGGCTTTTATGCTCATCGCCCTGGTGCTGGGTATGCTGACGCGCGGTTCGCTTGATCAAACGACGATCATGCAGAAGGAGAGAGAGCGGCGTATGTCATCGCCTGCACGCACTTTGCCTGAAGTTGCCGCGCCCGCCGACAATACACCTGCGCCGACAGAATAAAACGGCGCAGCACAATGCCGAAGTGGTGGAATTGGTAGACACGCTATCTTGAGGGGGTAGTGCCTCACCAGGTGTGCGGGTTCGAATCCCGCCTTCGGCACAATCTTATAACTGGCAAGCGAATTAATTGATAGGAGAGTGCCCATGCGGACAAGATATGCCTCGAGACTGTTAACGTCCTTCGTCGTCTGTCTGTTCCTGCTGGGGGTCGTCTTTGCTCAAAGTATTGCAGAAAAGAAAGCTCAGTACGACGCCAAAGTGAAGGAATTAAAGCAACTCAGCGTCCAGATGAGCGCCGCCGGGATTACGGCAGATGAGTATAACAAGTTGAAAGAGCAATACGACGCTTTACAGGCTGAAATTACCAAACTTAAAGAAGCGCTGAACGCCGATCAGGAATACACAAAGAAAATGAACGAGGCCAAACGGGCCTATAATGAAGGCAACACGCTTTTTAAGCAGGGGCAATATCAATCGGCGATCGCGGCTTATGAAAAGTCGCTAAGCCTTGATCCGAAC
>JAJRST010000020.1 GCA_024278645.1 bacterium
AATACCTTGGCGGCGTAATTCCAATCCACGTCGCACAGGGCGACAATGTTTTCCGACTCCATTTTTTTGATGTTATTTTTGCCCATGCCGCCGATGCCGATGCCGGCGATGTTCAACTTGTCGCTGGGCGGCGTCTGCCCCTGGCCGAGGACATGGCGGGGAACGATGGTGAACGCCGACGCGGCGGCCACGCCGGTCATGAATTGCCGGCGGTTCATGCCAATCTCTTTTTTGTTGTCTTTTTCTTGCACAGCCATTCTCCTTATTTAAATCACGATACTACAGAATAAACATCATTTCGGCATGAAATGCAAATTTTTTTACAAAGTTTCACAATTACTTGACCATAAAACTGGTGCGCAATAGATCTCGATCGCGAGAAGATGATCCAACATAAATCGAATAGCGCACGAGTTCCACTTGCTATTCCTTGCATCTGTCTCACGCAAAAGAAATTAGTCGGTCAGCTATATTTCATCATTCCGTACATTGTCAATAGTTCTAACCACCTATTGATGTTTTCGTATAGCATATTCTCTCTCTCTGCGTCCACTGCGTCCTCGGCGGTTTATTTTTCCAGATCGCACATTCTTTTTATGAGCCGAGTTTAACCGCCGAACCCGCAGAGAACACGACCTCGGCGGTTTCTTTTCTAACTCACGTACTGCCGCAAATACCGGTAACTCTGCACCAACGACGCCTTTTGTCGCTCCAGTTCGCCTTCGTAAGCGCGGTCCTCCACCTCGACGCACACCGGCCCGTCATAGCCGACGTCGGTCAGGGCCGAGAAAAATTCGCCCCACTCCACATCGCCGAGGCCGGGGAGTTTTGGCGTGTGGTATTCGAGCGGGTTGGCGAGAAAGCCGACATCGTACAGCCGGTCGACGTCCAGGCGGGCGTCCTTGGCGTGCACGTGATAAAACTTGTGACCGAATTCCTTGACCGCCTGATAGATGTCGATGCCCTGCCACACAAGATGCGAGGGGTCAAAATTGAGCCCAAAGTTGTCGCTGGGAATGTCCTCAAACATGCGTCGCCAAATCTTTGGACTGTGCGCCAGGTTTTTGCCGCCCGGCCATTCATCGTTGCTGAAAAACATGGGGCAGTTTTCAATGCCGATTTTCACGTCATTGTCCTCGGCCAGTTTGATGATATCCGGCCAGACCTTTTTGAACAGCGGCCAGTTGTCGTCCACATTTTTAGTCCAGTCGCGGCCGATGAAGGTGTTGACGTTCTTTAGTCCCAGCAGCGGCGCCGCTTTGATCACATTTTTAATGTGATCGATGGCGACCTGCGCCTCGGCCTCGTCCGGCGACAAGGGATTGGGATAATAGCCGAGTCCGCTGATGCTGACGCCGTGTTTGTCGAGCATTTCATTGACGGCCTCCGCCTTGGCTTGATCCAGGCCAACGACGTCGATGTGGGTGACGCCGGCGTAGCGGCGCTCGGCCTTGCCCTTTGGCCAGCACATCACTTCGATGCATTCGTAGCCTGTTTCGGCGGTAAATTTTACGACATCCTCTAATTCCAAATCAGGTAAAATGGCGGTGACGAATCCCAGTTTCATGATGCACCTCGTTGATTTTGAGTTCGAAATTTATAGCAACAGTTGCTGCCAGGGGAGCATAAATATTTTGTCATGTACTTTGACAGCATGTTCGCCGTTATAAATAATGACGCCAAACGGCGCCTGGGGAAATTGCGTTAAAAAATTCTACATTGTTTTCGTTCGGACTTTGCGAGTCGTCATGGCTTTGATTTCAATCGGAAAATAATTGTTCTTGTATTCAATAAGAAGATCGATTTCTCCCCCTCCGTGAATTCTGTAATAAAACAGCTTTGCTTGCGGCAGGTAAACGGACAGCAGCGCCTTTATATCCACAATGATTTTATTTTCGATCAAGACGCCCACTTTATTAAATCGTTCGGCGTCGACGACGGATTCTATACCCTGCATATACGCCGCCAGGCCGGGATCGTAAGCGTAAAGCTTGGGCGACTTTATGAATCGCTTTCCTATATTTGCAAAAAATGGCTGCAACTCAAAAAGCTGATAGGATATTTTCAGCAAATTCAGATATTTGTTAAAGGTCTTGTTATCCACGCCGATATCTCTGGCCAGGTTGGATTTATCCAAAATGGCGCCGATTCTGCAGAGCGTGAGGCTGAGCGCGCGTTGGTAATTGGCCAGGTTTTGGACGGATTGAATATCTCGAACATCGCGCTCAAGATAGGTTTTGATGTAGCCCTTGTACCAGTTGTCCCGATAAAAGTCATCCTGATGGAGCACCAGGTACGGGTAGCTTCCGTAAAGAATATTCTGTAAAAGATTGATCGTCCGTTGATCCCCTGACTCCTGCACCGCACCCGTTTTAAGCATCCTGACGATGCCCGGCTCCTGATTTTCGTAAAATTGTTCCCAAAACGTCATGGGGAACATGTCGACAAAAGCAACTCGGCCAGCCAGGCTTTCCTGAAGCTTCGGCAGGAATTCGATATTGGCCGAGCCGGTGATCAGAAATCGGCCCGGTTTTTTATTTTGGTCGACAATGCTCTTGATGCGCAATAAAAGTTCGGGGGATCGTTGAATTTCGTCAATTGTGACGGGGCGGTCTCGTAACAAGATGCTGTCCGGATTTCGTTTGGCGAGGTTCAGTACGTCGTAATCATCGAGGTTGAAATAGTCCCGGCGTTCCTGCAACAGATGCTGACACAGCGTTGTTTTTCCGACCTGACGCGCGCCGACCACGGCGACGACGGGAAACAGGCTCAGGAGCTTTTGCGTGACACGTGTATAAATGCGGTGCAACATACTTGAAACTTTGGTATAGCAATACTCATATTTCAAGTATTATACTGTGTCACA
>JAJRST010000330.1 GCA_024278645.1 bacterium
CAGGCCGAGGACCTCAACCTGCCCCTGGAAGCGGCGCAGGCCGGTCCGCATAAAGGCGCGCTGCCGAAATCGCTGAGCTTTTTCCAACTGCGCGGCGACAATCTACAGATCACCGCCTTTAAGCAGGCCGAAGATCAGCCGGGACGCCTCATCGTGCGCCTGTTCAATCCCACGAATGAATCGGTCGACGGTTCGCTGAGCTTTGCCTTTGACATCAAAAAGGCCTGGCTGACCAACCTGAACGAGGACGTCCGAGACGAACTGGCGCCGCAGGGCAAGACGCTGCCGCTGACGGTTGGGGAGAAGAAAATTGTCACCGTGCTTGTGGAACTGCAATCATAGCACGACCTAAACCAGCGTTTTCAGGCCTCTCCTATGCTGCGCTATGAGCGGATCGGAGAGGCTTCTTTCTACGTTGCTTTTTTCTTGCTTCTGTGCCTTTGTCTATCGTTATTCAGCTTAAAGTTCCCTCACCGCGCCCGGTCAGCAGGCTTCGACTCCGCTCATCCTGACAGAAAAGACGGCGTTTTCACACATTCTGTGAGCGCGGACATCGGCCTAAAAAACTTGACAAAATGTTGTTTTTAGTATACATTCAATATTGATTTCAGAAAAAGATAAAAAAGAGATATTAAAACTTGCCCATAAATTACTTTATCATAGTCTCTAAAAACACAACATATCAAGTCCAAAAGTCATCGCGAAGGCGTCCCGACCCGCAACCGTTATTGGGCTTGTAGAGAGAAGTTCCTGATGCGTGAGATTGCCGCGCGCTCCCGCCGGCGGGACGCCTGTGGCGATCTCCGGCTCGGAAAACATGATAATTGATGGAAAAGACGCCAATAGCCACGGCGGGAGCGCTCGCAATGTCTTTTCGCTTTAACCGACTTTTCATTTTAACCGGTATTCAGCCAAAGTAGATACCTGAACAGTTACGTGTTAAAGCTCCTGAATCGGAATGACGACACTCACCTCGGATCGTTCACTATGGAAAGGAACCCCACGTGTCTCGCACCATAATCATGGCTTGTCTGTTTTTCACGACCACCCTCTTGGCGCAGGAAAATCAAATCATCCGGAAAATCAGAACCGATTATTACAGCATCAGAAAACAGATGCCCGGCTTTAAAGTCGATACATTAACCATCATGGATTTGTCGACGGAAGGCGGCGAGGCTGTTTCGTATAGGGACAAAGACAATACCCTGAGGCTGCTTGCCCTGTGGCGCTATGGCGAAACGGGGAAGCAATACGACGAATACTATTTCAACAACGATTCGTTGCTATTCATCTATTCGGCGCGGCATCATTATAATGCGCCTTTTTATCTCGACGACGAAACGGCCAAAGAAATGGGCGCCGAAGCGTTCGATCCGCAAAAAACTCGAGTCAAAGAAAACAGGTATTATTTTCATGACAATCATCTTATCCGCTGGCTCGATGATGACAAGACTTAAATCGACGGCTCGAGTTTTGAATTTAAAGACAAAGAGCACGAGCTGCTCAAAGAAAAAACTGAAATTCTTAAAGCCGTCGATTCCAGCGTTCCCGGAGCCGACGCCGCCGCTAGCCCATAAAAGCCCTCGCCAGTGCATTCGCGAATCCGCATGCGGAACATATCGCGGCGCCTTTTTTTCGCTTGCATATCAGTTCCAAAGCATTTACTTTATTTCAATGCCGGACGCTTTCAAGGGATATTTCATCGTCCGACGTTGACGGTATAGGGAGGAAATAAAAATCGCTGTCATCAACCACGCATGCTCACCTAAAAGGATCAGGACCATCCGGCGGCATGCTGCGTCTCAATTGCCTCGGCGATAAAACAGCGCCGGAACGGTTGCATCCGCTCAGGGCGTCGGATGCAGATTCACCGGCAAGCACACTCAACAGGTTGGTATTGTTATGCAACTCGTTGCTTCAAGCATAGAAGCGAAACCGGGCTGTGTTTACGACGGGTAAAATGACCTGGCGGGCGCAGCCAAACCGCGCGGCGGAACAAGGAGTAAAAGCAGCATGAATGAGACGACGACAAACACGGATATTCTCAAGGCGACGGTAAAAGAGCTGTTTGAGAAATTCTCATCCGGCGAAAAAGGTCTTGCCGCCGCGGAAGCAAAAAAGCGACTTGAAAAATACGGCTATAACGAAATATCCGAGAAAAAAACCAGCCCGTTGCTGAAATTTCTCGGTTATTTCTGGGGGCCGATTCCGTGGATGATCGAGGTTGCGGCAGGTCTCTCCCTGGCGATCGGCCACTGGGCGGACTTTTGGGTTATCTTTGCCCTGCTGCTGGTAAACTCGGTAATTGGCTTTTGGCAAGAGCACAAGGCGGACAATGCCATTGAGCTGTTAAAGCAAAAGCTGGCCCTGAAGGCAAAGGTGCCGCGAGACGGCAAGTGGCTCGAAATCCCCGCCCGGGAATTGGTTCCCGGAGATATCGTGCGCGTGCGCCTTGGGGACATTATTCCCGCCGACATCAAACTCGTGGACGGCGCCTATCTGACCGTGGACGAATCCGCGCTTACCGGCGAATCCCTGCCCGTGGAAAAGCATGTCGCCGATGTCGGCTATGCCGGCGCCGTCATCCGCCAGGGGGAAATGAACGCGCTGGTGGTCGCCACGGGCATGAACACTTTTTTCGGCCGCACCGCCAAGCTGGTGGCGGAGGCGAAAACGCAAAGTCACTTTCAGAAAGCGGTCATCAAAATAGGAGATTACCTGATCGCCCTGGCCATCGTTCTGGTGGCCGTCATATTCCTTGCGGCCCTTTTTCGCCACGAGAGCGTGCTGGAAACCCTGCAATTTGCGCTGGTTCTGACCGTCGCCGCCATACCGGTGGCCCTGCCGGCGGTGCTGACGGTGACCATGGCCGTCGGCGCCATGGCGCTGGCGAAAAGAAAAGCCATCGTCAGCAAACTGGCGGCCATCGAGGAAATGGCCGGCATGGACATCCTGTGTTCGGATAAAACCGGCACCATCACCAAAAATGAGTTGACCCTGGCGTCGGTTAAAGCTTTCCAAGGATTCACCGACGATGAGGTGCTGCTGTTGGCGACGCTCGCTTCCCGCGAGGAGGATCAGGACCCCATTGACAGCGCCATCATCAACAAAGCCAGGGAACTGGGGATATTTGAAAAAATCGGCGCCTACAAGCTAAAGGAATTCAAACCTTTTGACCCGGTGGCAAAACGAACGGAGGCCACCGTCTCTGCGAAAGGCGCCGACTTTAAAGCGAGCAAAGGCGCCCCCCAAATCATCCTGGAGCTGACGGCCGACAAAGAGAAAATCGCCGCCCAGGTCGAGCAAGAGGTGAACGCCCTGGCCGCCAAGGGCTATCGTGCGCTTGGCGTCGCTAAAAGCGACGGGCGCGGCGCCTGGCGCTTTGCGGGGATCATACCGCTTTTCGATCCCCCGCGCGAAGATTCGGCGGAAACTATTAAAACGGCAAAATCCATGGGCATAAACGTCAAGATGGTCACCGGCGACCATACCGCCATTGCCAAGGAGACGGCGCGCCAGGTGAACCTGGGCGCCAAAATCATGTCCGCTCTATCATTTTTAAACAAGCCGGACAGAGAGGCGAAACGCATCGTCGAAGAGGCCGACGGTTTTGCGCAGGTGTTTCCGGAGCACAAATACCACATTGTCGAATTGCTTCAGGACAAGGGGCATATCGTCGGCATGACGGGCGACGGCGTCAATGACGCCCCGGCCCTGAAAAAGGCCGACATCGGCATTGCCGTCGCCGGGGCCACGGATGCGGCGAAATCAGCGGCTGATATCGTGCTCACCGTACCGGGGCTTTCGGTGATCATCAACGCCATCAGGGAAAGCCGCAAAATATTTCAGCGCATGAACAGCTATGCCATCTACCGCATCGCTGAAACGATCCGCGTGCTGATATTTATGACCCTTTCCATTATTATATTCAAATTCTATCCGGTGACCGCCATCATGATTGTCCTCCTGGCCCTGTTGAACGACTTGCCCATTATGACGATTTCCGTGGATAATGTCAAATATTCCAACGAGCCGGAAAAATGGAACATGCGCGTGGTATTAAGCATAGCCACCATTTTGGGAGCGGTTGGCGTCGTTTCGTCCTTTGGCATTTTTTATATTGGCAATGAGGTTCTGCACTTGAGCCGCGAAACGCTGCAATCATTCATGTACCTTAAACTTTCCGTGGCCGGGCATTTGACGTTATTTGTCGCCCGGACGCGAGGCCATTTCTGGTCCATCAAACCGGCCAGGCCTTTGTTTCTCGCCATTATCGGGACCCAGACCATTGCCACCCTGATCGTTGTTTATGGCATCATCCTCCCCTCCATTGGCTGGACGCTGGCGCTGTTTGTCTGGGGCTATGCATTGGCGGCTTTTGTAATAACGGACTTTATCAAATTTTACACCTATAAATTGGTGGATCACGGGGGGATAAAATTTCACAAATAAAGATCATTATCTTGTAAAGGATTTAAAATGGATAGATCAACCGGCAAGAATGACGGTTTAGAAATTCAAAAATTGCTCAAAGCCCTTGGCAGCAAAGATGGCATGGAACGAAAACAAGCGCGTCAAGAACTTGTGGCAAGGGGTAAAGAGATTATTGATTTCCTAAAAGAATTTGTCGACCATCCGCAGCAAACCTATCGGTGGGAGGCTTTTAAAACAATGGAAGAAATCGGCGATCCCGCCTCAATACCCCTGTTTATTGAAGCTCTGGAAAACGATGATAGTGATCTTCGTTGGATTGCGGCAAAAGGACTTGTAAAAATAGGCGTCCCATCTATTACACCCATCCTTAACGCTCTCATAGAAAAAACAGATTCGATTTTTATTCTGGCCGGCGCGCATCATGTTTTCTACGATTTGAAAAAAACAGGCAAGCTTGCGGCGGATTTTCCAATTGACGATTTTTTAGCCGCACTGAAAAATCCCGAGAGGATAGAAAGCGTCAAGTTAATGGCTTATGAATTATTGAATAATCTTGAATCCGGAAGAAATTAGCAACTTTTTAAATAAATAAAATCTGGAGGTCGCATTGAAGAAAATCAATCGACGTGATTTTTTGTCACACTCGACC
>JAJRST010000331.1 GCA_024278645.1 bacterium
CAGGCCTCGGCCAGCTCGCCGACAAGGTCGCCCTCGCCGTTTTTATATGGACTGTTTTTGATCGAATGCTCGGTGTAAGCCGATGGCCACAGGCAAAAGCCGTCATGATGCTTGGCGGTGAGGATGAGCTGCTTCATCCCCCCTGCTTTTGCGGCCGCGACCCACTGATGCACATCGAGCTGCGTGGGGTTGAAAATGCTTTCACTCTCCGAGCCGTCTCCCCATTCCTTGTCGGTGAAGGCGTTCACGGTATAATGGATGAATCCGATGATCTCCATCTTTTGATAGGCGATCTGCCGCGGCGAGGGTACGACCGGATTGGCGGGGATGTCGGCCTCCTGACCGGCGAAAACAACGGCGCCGGTAAAGAGGAAAATGATAAAATCGGTTAATTTCATAATGGCTCCAAGTCAAAAGAAAAGGTTGTAAGAACAAGAGATGCAAGCCATGCGCAGAAGCTATAACGTTTTAGCCGCTTGTTGAATTAAATCCCAGGCGTGCCTGACGTGCCGCTCCTCGGTTTTCGTCTGACCGATGGACATGCGCAGCACGAATTGGTCGTTGAGCTTGGTATGCGTCAAATAAATGTCGCCGGCGGCGTTGACCGTCTCCATAATTTTTTGCGACGCTCCGTCGCCGTCCTTGTGTCGAAAGCAGATGAGATTCAACGGCGGCTCGACGACCAGTTCAAACTCATTGCTGCCGCGAACCCAGTCGGCGAACTGTTGCGCCAGGCGCACATGCTCGCGAATGTGGTATTGCAGGCCCTCGACGCCGTAATGCCGAATGACGAACCACAGCTTGAGCGAGCGGAATCGCCGCCCCAGTTGAATGTGCCAGTCGCGGTAGTCGATCACCTGCCCCGATTCGCTGGCTTTGTTGCGCAGGTATTCAGGCGTCAAGGTGAGGGCGTCGATCAGCTCCTTGCGACTTTTCACCCAGAACACGTCGCAGTCAAAATTGGTGAACATCCACTTGTGCGGATTAAAGCAGTAGGAATCGGCATATTCCATGCCTTTATGGATAAAACGAAATTCCGGGCACAGCGCCGCCGTGCCGCTCATCGCCGCATCGACATGAAACCAGATGTTGCGCCTGGCGCAGATTTCGCCGATTTCCTGCAACGGGTCCATGGCATTGGACGATGTGCTGCCGACGTTGGCGTTGACAAAACAGGGCGTGTAACCGGCCTCGAGGTCGAGATCGATTTGTGCGGCAAGAATTTCAGGTATCATGGAAAAATTCTCATCGACGTCAATATAGCGTAAATTTTGGCTGCCAATGCCGGCGATCTTTATCGCCTTTTCAATGGAAGAATGCGCCTGGTTCGACGCATAGGCGACCAGGCGGCCGTTGACGCCCTTTTTGTTGCTTTGATATTTCGTCGCCCGCTCCCGTCCCGCCAACAGGGCGGACAGCGTGGCGCTCGAGGCGGTGTCTTGAATGACGCCGCCGCCTGTGTTGCTCGACTTGAAATGCCGCGGCAGGCCCATCATATCCACCAGCCAGTCGAGCACGTGCGTCTCAAGTTCGGTGCACGCCGGGCTGGTGGACCAGAGCATGCCCTGCACGCCGAGGCCGGCGGACAGCAGCTCGCCCAGTATGGACGGCGCGGATGTATTCGCCGGGAAATAGGCGAACCAGTTCGGCGACTGCCAGTGAGTGATGCCGGGCATAATAATTTTATCCACGTCGCGAATGAAATCGTCAAACGCTTCTCCCTGCTCCGGCGCCGTATTGGGCAATGCAGCGCGGATATCGCCGGGATTGACGCGCGATAGCACCGGCCTGGATTCTATGTCTCGATGATATTCCGCAATCCAGTCAATAATTTTGTAGCCGAATCGTTTGAATTCATCTGACGACATGTGATAGTTTTCCTTGTCGGACATGGACGACCTCCACGTATATAATATTTTTTGAAAAGATACAAAAAATAATGGTCTATTTCAAAATTTAGATTATATTTTAACATGCGTTTCTTTATTTTTTTAATTTCGTTTATAAAAAGGAGTTCATCATGAACCAGGGCCACAAGATATCCCTGCTCGGCTCCGGCCTCATCGGCATGTTTTACACGATGACGCTGCACAAATTCCAGAGCCGGCATGTGATGCATCATGTTTTTTCACGTTCCACGGAACGGGCGAAAAAGTTCGCCTCGGACTGGAACATTCCCAACTATTCGACGGACATGAAAACCGCCATTGACGACCCTGAAACGGACACGGTAGTCGTCGGCATTCCAAACCACCTGCATCTGCAAGCGGTGAAAATGGCCGCCGACGCCGGCAAGGCCATTCTGTGCACCAAGCCGCTGGGCCGCAACGCCCGGGAGGCGAAAGAGATGCTCGACTATGTCGAAAAGAAAGGCGTGTATGCAGCCTATCTTGAAGATCTGGTGTACACGCCTAAAACGTTAAAATCCCTGCAATCGGTTAAAAACGGCGCCCTTGGAAAAGTGTTGTGGGTGCGCTCTCGCGAAACGCACCCGGGACCGCACAGCGCCTGGTTTTGGGACCAGGAGCAGGC
>JAJRST010000332.1 GCA_024278645.1 bacterium
GATGGATTTCGGCGTGGAAAACGCCGCCTGGCTCGAATTCGAGAGTCCTGATTTATCCGGTCGGGTGACCATGAGCATCAGCGAATATAATGAACCGGCGATTGTGAACAGCGGCGCGCAAAATCCCGTGAAAACCAAAGCCCCGGTCAAATACGGCAATGTCTATCGTTTGGAGTTGAACGACCAGCTTTATGAAGGCGTGCGTTTTGGCTGGATTCACGTCGAGGATTTTGAAAAGCCCTGGACGATCACCAATGTGCGTTTGGTCTGTCAGACAAAACCGGTCAATTACAAAGGCGGTTTTGCCTGCAATGACGACATGCTCAGCCGGATTTGGTACACCGGCGCTTATGGTGTGAAGCTGAACCTGTTGCAAGATTATTTTGGCGCCATCCTTATGGAGCGCAGCGACAGGCATTCCTGGACCGGCGACGCCCACACGTCGCAGGCCGCGGCTTTGGTCGCCTTTGGCAACTATGATTTTATCAAGCAAAATATCGTCAGGACAGCTCATGACGACAACGGCATCGCCGCTTATTCGCTGTACTGGATTCTCAGTGTATTGGATTATTATCGCTACACGGGCGACCGGGAAGCTTTGGAGAGTTTTATTGGGAATATGGATGCCAAAATTGATCAGGGCCTGAAGGTCTATGAAAATAACCTGAATCTGGTTTTTATGGGATCGGATGAAAGATTAGGCGCCATGTTTGAAAATCCCAATTGCGACAATGCTCGTTTTGCCTACAAGATGCTGTTCTTGCAAACCTGCAATGAACTTGAAAAAGCAATGAAATCCATTGGCAATGAAAATCTGGCGCAAAAATATGAAACCATCTACCAGGCAAAAGTCCGGCAGTTGCGGCGACAAGAGAACTGGAGCGCCGGATTTGGTATGCAAGCCATGGCCAATGCGGTCAATGCCGACGTCATTGCCGAGACTGAAAAGGATGAAATTTTTCAACAATACTTTGCCGATCCTGTCCAGGCGACCGACTTGTCGCCGTTTAACCAGTACTTTGTTTTGAACGCCTTGGCTAAACTAAATCGCTATGACGAGGCGTTGGCCGTCATAAAACGACAGTGGGGCGGACAAATTGAACTGGGCGCCACCACCTTTTGGGAGCTGTATCGTCCGGAATGGAATCAAATTCTTGCGCCAAACGATCCCGTACCCAATTGCCAGACCGGCTACACCAGCCTGTGTCATCCCTGGAGCAGTGGGGCGACAAAATGGTTGACAGAGGAGGTTTTGGGCGTCAAGCCCACCTCTCCCGGTTTTAAAACTTTTGCAATCAAGCCGCATTTGGGCCGAACGCTGAAGTGGGTCAAAGGCGAGGCGGCGACGCCTTATGGAGCCGTTCTTGTCGATATTGACGTTGAAAACGGCGTGATGAAAATTGAGGTCCCGGATCAGACTGTGGCGGATATTGCTGTTCCCAAAGTTGAAAAACAGATTGCTGAACTTTATGTGAATGGTGAACTCGTATGGCAGGGGCGTTTTATTCCGACGGCCAATATTGGCAGTGCGTCTGGGGATAATGATTTCGTCTGGTTGCACTCTGTAAAGCCGGGGAGCTACAAGATAGATGTTTCATACAAAGGCAAGACGCCGCCGTTCGAGTCGCCGCCAATCCGCTATGCCGCTCGGTTTGTCGGCGTGGATTCGACAACGAGCGGCGATTGGCAAGACAAGTATGGTCAACATGGCTTTGTATTTTTCAATCATTCCAAATTGCATGATCACGTTTTTCATTTACCCGCGTTTGTCGATACGATCCTGGTGAGAAACGAAGGCGTTGGATCGCCGAAAGATGTTCACTGGGCATTTCCTTCGGCTGACAGCCGGGCGTTGAAAACAGGTCGGCAGGAGGGAGGCCTCGGCGCCTTGAGCACGCAAAATCCATTGCCCTGCTTTCAAACGTTCACCGTCGATATTCTGTCGCAAGACGATGCCGACTATCAAGTCGCTCTCTATTTCGTGAATTGGAATAATGGCGGTAAACGGCAGGCGGTGTAGATGTTCGACTATGAAACCAAAAAACTCATTGCGCCGGTTCAGTTGATCAAAGATTTTAGTCAGGGCGTCTATATCATCTACCGATATAACCGATCGGCGCGTTTTCGCATCAATCATATCCGCGGCGACGATGCTACGCTGAGCGCGTTGTTTTTTGATTGATAAATGAACAGCAGGTGTTAGATAATTTAACAGTTACTGTTAAATTATCATAATACATCGGTGATTGCGCGCTAAAGATACGTGATTTTTTTGGAAAAATGTCCTTTTGAAGCAGCAGCTTTTCCAGGGCGCCGCCTTTTGAAGCATAGGCGACAATAATTTCGTCAGCGATGTCAACGATATATTGGTTCCGGGATGCACATGTCCTGGCCGTCGGTCGCGAGATGTTTTCAGGGAACGGCGAAATAACGAGCGGACGTCCTTTTTCAATTGCTTGTTTGACCAACGGGGGAAAGCGTTTCGGCATGCCCCGCGCCCGCGCCATGATTAAGGGCTGCTCTCCTTTGAGCAAGATGTCAAAGACATCTTTTTCAAGCGTCGAGTGAAAACCGGAGATAACGCAATGCCCCCCTTCGCGTTGTTCAACCGCCCAGTCGTACGCCTTGAGCACCACGCCGGCCGGGTAGCGGCGCGAGCATAAAAAGGCGATTTTGTGGTTGCTTAAAAGTTGTTCATTCCCCAGAGTTTGCATGAATCCACTTTTCGATGTCGCTGATTTTTAGCGCCATACAAAAAATTAATCAGAGTCTTTCCAATCACCGGGCTAGGAATTTTCCTTGTCCAAA
>JAJRST010000333.1 GCA_024278645.1 bacterium
AAAACCCTTTCAAAGGCTCCCCCATATCATTTTGCCGGAACCGCCTGACTGAGCGGAATATAATTGAGAATGCAAAATTTAGTGAAAAAATACCTTCTCGGCGTCGACATCGGCAACACCAAAACAGTATACGCCCTGGTTCGCGGCGACGGCACGGTGCTGCAAAAATATCGCGGCCCGGGCGCCAATTACCAGGAAATCGGCGCCGGGGAAATGACGCGGCGCGTTCGCGAGGCGTTGGCGCTGGCGACGCAGGCCGCGAACATCACCGTCGACGATTTGCGCGCCATTTATTACGGCGCCGCCGGAGCGGATACGCCCACGGATTTTGACATCATGCGCCCGGCGTTCGCTCAAGCGGCGCCCGGCGTAGACTTTGACTTTGAGAACGACGGCTGGATCGCCCTGCATTGCGGCACGGCCGGCGGGCCGGGCATGGTGGTCACCTGCGGCACCGGCAACACCAACTGCGCCGTCAATTCGGCGGGCGAGACCATGCGCATCGGCGGGCTGGAGGATTTTCTCGGCGACGTTCTCGGCGCCCATTCCATCGCCCGCTATGCCGTGCGCGCCGCCGTGCGTTCCGAGGACGGCCGCGACGAACCGACGATTTTGACGCGTATGATTCCCGATACGTTGGGAGTGCAGAATAACGCGGACATCATCAACCTGGAGATGACCGGCGAACGCATCGCCGCGATCATTCAAACCTTTTTCAAAGCGGCGCAACAGGGCGACGGTCGTTCCTTGGAAATCTGCTGGATGCTGGTCAAAGAGGTGCTCAAAATCGTGCGCGAATTCTACAACGGTTTGTTTCGGCGGGAGAGCGCCTTTAAACTGGTGCTTGAAGGAACGGTGTTCAAACAGAAATACCAGCCTTTTATGAACATGCTCGAATTGGCGCTGAAACAAAGATATAACGCGGAAATTGTCGTCCCGGAGGTCGATCCCGTGGTCGGCGCCGTTTTTCTGGCGTTCAAGACGGCGGGGCTGCCGCTGGACGACGCCAGTATAAACAGAATCATTCAAACATACAAAAGCACGGAGTGGATTAAATGAAGATTTGTATTGTCGGCGGCGGCAGCACCTACACGCCGGAACTGATTGAAGGCTTTATCAATATTTCAAAAGCAATGCCGGTCGATGAGATTTATATGCTGGACATTCCCGAAAGCGAGGAGAAATTTCGCATCGTCTCCGAGTTCGCCGGGAGAATGGTTGCAAAGTCCGGATTGAATATAAAATTGAAAGCGTCCATGGACGCCGAGGCGGCGTTCGACGGCGCCGACTATATTATTTTTCAGTTTCGCGCCGGATTGATGCAGGGACGCATAAACGACGAGCTGACGCCCCTGGAGTTCGGCCTCATCGGTCAGGAGACCACCGGCATGGGCGGCATGGCCTGCGCCCTGCGCGCCTTTCCGATTGTGGAGCAATATGTCGACCTCGCCAGAAAGAGGTCGAACAACGCCCGCATCATCAGCTTTTCAAACCCGTCCGGGATGCTGACGGAATTCATGTTGAACTATCTGAACTATGACAACTGCATCGGCTTGTGCAATGTGCCGATTGAATTTGTGCTGGAGGCGAGCAAGTCCTTTGGCGTGCGGCGGGACCAGGTCTTTTTAAAATATTACGGACTGAACCATCTCAGTTGGGTGGAAAATGTCATCATCGACGGCCGGGACAGAACCGAAGAGATGTGGGATCGCTTCAAGCTGAACATGAAAAACATCCCCGAGACCGATTACGAAGCGGACTTTTTACAAAAGCTCAAGCTGCTGCCCAACCCCTATTTGCGCTACTATTACATGACCGACAAAATGCTCGAAAGCGAGGTCGAGGATCGCGATTCAAAAGGCACACGCGGACAGGTCATCCTCAAGATCGAGGAGGAGCTGCTCGAGCTGTACAAACAAAAGGAGCTGACGGAAAAGCCGGAGCAGCTCAGCCAGCGCGGCGGTTTTATGTACTCCACCGTAGCCACGGAGCTGATTCGCGACATGGAGCTGGACGCCGGAACCATGCACATTATCAACAAGCGTAATGAGGGGGCCATCGAGGACTTCCCGGACGACTATGTGTTGGAGATTCCCGCGGAAATCAAAAAAGCGACGCAAGGATCAATGGCCATGGGCAGGGCGAGCAAGGTCGTCTCCGGCCTCATTCACACCATCAAAAATTTCGAACGCCTGACCATTGAAGGCTATTTGAACCGTGATGAAAATCTAATAAAAATGGCCATGCTCATCCATCCGCTCGGGCCGACGGAATCAAAGTTGGAGCCATTGTGGAAAAAGCTCAAGGAAGTGAATCGCGATTATTTTCCTGAATTTTAAACATGCCGCCTTGAGGAAAATCGTATGAACGTACGAATGATTGACCCCGCTTCTCGAAAAGATATGAAGGAATTTATTCGCCTGCCCTTTGATCTGTATCGCGATTCGCCCCATTGGACGCCGCCGCTCGTTTCCGATATAAAGCAGGTCATGAATCGCCGCAAGCATCCGTTCTACCGGCATTCGGACGCCGATTTTTTTCTGGTCGAGCGCAACGGCCTGGCCATCGCTCGACTGGCCATGCTCGAAAATCGCAAATACAACGACTATCAAGGCGAACGCACCGCTTTTTTCTACTATTTCGATGCGGCGAATAATGCGGACGCCGTCAAGGCTCTTTTCGAGGAGGCGTGGGCATGGACGCAGCAACGCGAGCTGGATCGCATCGTCGGTCCCATTGGTTTTTTGCAGGGCGACAGTCACGGCGTCCTGGTCGAAGGGTTTGAACACCCGCCGGCGCTCGGCCAGGCCTATAATTTCCCCTATTATAACCGGCTTTTAAAGCAAGCCGGGTTTGTCAAAAAGATGGATTATTTTTCCGGCTATCTGCCCGGAGATTATCAACTTTCGGAGCGCTTTTTCGCCATTGCCGAGCGCGTCAAGGCATCGCGGGATTTTCGCATCAAATCGTTCCGCAACAAGCGCGAGCTGCGTCAGTGGATTTCGCGGATTCAGGAGGTCTACAATCGCGCCTTTTCAAATGCTCTCGGTTATCGCCCTTTAAGCGAGGAAGAGGCGGTCGCCGTGGCTGACCGTCTGCTCGCCATCTCCGATCCCCGGCTCATCAAGCTGGTGCTCAAGGGCGATGAGATTGTCGGTTTTTTGTTCGCTTTTGTCGATGTGACCGCCGGCATACGTCGGGCAAAAGGCAAAATGTGGCCCTGGGGTTGGCGGCACATTTTACGCGAATTCAAGCGCAGCGAGTGGGTGAACATTAACGGTACAGGACTGGCCCCCGGGCATCGAGGCGTGGGCGCAAACGCCGTATTGTATACGGAAATAGCAAACACCATAAAAGCGCACGGCTTTAAGCACGCCGACGTTGTGCAAATTTCGGAAAAGAATGCCAAAAGTATGGGCGATATGCAAGCCATCGGCGTTCAATGGTATAAAAAGCATCGGGTTTATGAAAAATATTAGAAAATAAAAAAGATAGCGAGCCGGATCGATTTTATTTTCTAACCTGTAAAATTCATTCGCCTCCAAGTCGCCAAGTCTCGAAGGTACTCAAAAACAATAGAATTAAGACAATAGTATTATAAACAAAACAAATAGTTTCTAAAATTTACCATCAATGTCTTCTTATATGTAAGGCACTGTTTCTTTGAGTCTTGGAGTCTTCGAGGCCTGGTTTCATGAATAATGCAGGCTAAATTAATGGAAATCTTTTTCCTCTAAAATTGTTTTTAAAGTATATTCACTTTTTTTAGAACAGGGCCGAGAGCAGGTAATTGTTTATTATTTGCTCCTCGGTTCTCAGACAAGAAATGCTGAACTTGATTTGAGTCTTGTGATCTTTTACGAGGTCAAGTCATTTTTGGCCAAACATGAGGAGATCACATGCAAGTTGAACAAAACAAGGTTGTATCTTTCCATTACACCCTGACTCTGGACTCCGGCGAGGTGGCGGACACCTCACGAGGACGGGAGCCGCTCAATTTTTTGGTCGGCAGCGGTCAAATAATACCGGGGTTGGAAACGGAACTGCTTGGGCTTGGCGCCGGCGATAAAAAGATCGTCAAAGTGCAGCCGGAGGATGCCTATGGTGTTCAAGATAGTCGACTCGTTCAGACCATTGATCGCAGCCAGATACCCGATTCTGTTGATTTGCAAATGGGAGAAATGCTCCGCGGTCAAAGCGAAGATGGCTCCATTGTCGAAGGCAAGGTCGTCGCCCTGGATGATCAAACCGTTCAAATTGATTTTAATCATCCGTTGGCGGATCAGGTTTTGACTTTTGATGTGGAGATTGTTGATGTAAGAGACGCCTCGCCGGAAGAATTGGCCCACGGCCATGTGCATTAAACAAAATGCTCTCCCACCCGACGAACCAGCCAAGGACGAGAACATTAAATATTAGCACACACTCAATGCCGATGTTGTTATGTTGCACGGATGCAAGCGGGACTAATGCGCGATTGTGGGTATCCAATGTATCAGGACGTTTTCGGCGAGATGTGCCAGAAATTACTTTTGTTTTAAGGAGAATCAAATGAATCTTTATGTAGGCAACTTGTCTTACGACGTTGCACAAGCGGATCTGGAAGAGTTGTTCGGCAGCGTCGGCGTCGTTAGCTCGGCAGTCGTTGTTCGCGACAAGTACAGCGGCGAATCGCGCGGTTTTGGCTTTGTCGAAATGGACTCCTCCGATGATGGCAAAAAGGCTATCGAAAAATTGAATGGTGCGGAATTAAAGGGGCGGACGATCGTTGTCAACGAAGCGCGTCCTCGGCCGCAGCGAGACGGCGGGCATCGTGGCGGTCACAGGGGCGGCGGCGGAGGTAGAAGCGGCGGCGGTGGAGGTTATCGCTATTAGCTTCGACCTGCTCTTGTTTTTGAAATACTGCTCTTTCTGCTAATGTCACACCATTCGCGGCTTCCCCCGAAAAGGAGATAAAAATAACAAAAATGGCGCATTGCCGACAATCTGCAAAGCGCCATTTTTTTAACCGCTATAGATTATTTGTATTGCGTCAGCATGGCCCAGATGATGGCGATGACCAGGGAAAAGCCGGCGCCCAGCAAAAGAAAGCCAAAGATGCGCGACCAGGTGACGACCCAGCGTTTCGGCGGTTCATCCGTCAGCACCTCTTCCAGGCGGCCTTCTTGTTTTAAAAGCTCATATTCACGCGGTCGCTCATGTTTCCATTCTTCTTCCGATACTCTGCCGGTAAAGATAACCTGATCCATTGGAAATTTTTGCGGCCGAAAATGTGTGTTGAAAAAATGGATCGTGAAAATAAAACCGGTGGCCAACAAAGCCTCATCGCTATGGACAATGGTTGCAATGTTGATGAGATAGCCCGGAATAAACCTTGTCCAGAATTCGGGGAACCATAGCACAAGCCCAGTAGAGCCGATGATGGCGACGCCCCAGAATACGGCGAAATAGTCGAACTTTTCCCAATAGGTCCAGCGGCCATACTGCGGCGCCGGACCTGCGCCAAAGAACCATTTCAGAGTTTGCCAAAATTCGACAAAATCGCGGCCCCGCGGAACCAGACCTTCTTTGTCGAACATAAATTTAAAAAATCCCTGGTTGCGTTTTTTCGCATTGCGATAAATAAGTATAAAATGCAGGACAAAATAGGCAAAGGTGATGACCGCGCCGATGCGATGGATGACGCCCGCCGATTGCACGCCTCCGAAAAAGGTGATCAGCTTGAGCGCCCAGGGCGTGCCGGAAAATTTCAGCGCCATGCCGGTCAGCGCCAGCGTGAAAAAGCTGATGATGACCAGGAGATGCAGGATTCGCGGAAAGGTTGTAAATCGCTTCATATAACGCGATGATTTAGGCGCTCCCATTGCTTTCAGTCTTTTGCGTTCTCGTATGGAACGTGGTATCCACAGCAGGGTGTGAATGCCAAAAAAGACAAAAACGCCGATGACCAGCGATGTCATCGCCCAAAACGTATAGTATAAATAGGGATATTTGTTTTTGTCATGATGCGTGGCGTGCGTCAAATACCCTGTAAATTTTCGATTCGAGTTGGGGTGGCATGTCTTGCAGGTCTCGACAATGTTCTGATAGCTGAGCGTTGACGCCGGATAGCTCGGCGGCAAGATGTTGTGCGAGCCGTGGCAGTCGGAGCACTTTGCAGCAACAGCCGATCCCAATTTGGACACCTTGCCATGATAGGTTTGGAAGTAGGACTCTGTTTCAGTCTCATGGCATGAGCCGCACTGCTTGAGCATTTGCGCCCGGAAATCGCTCCTGTCCACGCGCTCGATCTCATGCGAGCTGTGGCAATCGTTGCACCCCGGAAGTCTTTTCTTGCTTTTGCTGACAAGCGGACTGTGTATCGACTTGCTGAATTTTTCATAAATGCCCAAATGGCACGTCCCGCATGTTTTACCGACATTGCCTGGATATACGCTTGACTTTGGATTTGTAGGTGGAAGCGTCAGGTGAGCTTCGTGACAGTCGTTGCAAACAGCGGAAACCATGAGACCGCTTTCGTACAAGCCTTTGCCGTGGATGCTCATGGAATAATGTTCGACCACATCTTCGCCTTCCTTTTCCAACCGCTTGGCGGCGGGCTCGCCCTGGCGGTGACATTTTGCGCACAGGGTCGGAACATTGCGCGCAAAAATAGTTGACGCCGGGTCGTCCTTGGCCAACACGTTGTGATCGCCGTGGCAGTCG
>JAJRST010000334.1 GCA_024278645.1 bacterium
CACCATGCGATTGGCAAAGTCCCCTGTATTTTGACCGGTGAATGACAACGCAAGCTGCGCCGTGGCGACGCCGTCGCGCAAAATTTCGTCCACGTCCGAGGTCAGGCTCATCATGCTGCCGCTCGCATCGATAAAAGCAATAGTGATCGAATCCCGTACGGACAAAAACGAAGCGACCACCTTGACCTCGGGATTCGGCGCATCGCCGGCCACCAGCACCGCGGTCGCGGCGCCAAATTGATCGGTGACGATATTCGACTGTATGCGCCCATCGGTGGTTGAAAACTCTATGGTTGCGCCGACCACCGGCGTGTTTTTTGGCGTCAGCAGCACGGCCACGATTTCCGTCTGGCTTTTGCCATCGGCAAAAATCGACTGGTTTTTCGCCGACACCTTTAACAGCGGCTGCACGTAGGAAACAGTCGTCCGCGTCGACAGCTCCTTGCCCAAACGCACGGTGATCGTATCAACGCCGGTGACCTCCCCGGCGATCAGGGTCACATTCGCTTTGCCCTGGTCGTCTGTCAGCGCCGCGGCGTCTATTTTCGAAAAGACGCTGCTGATGACAAGCGAAGCGTTTTTCACCGGCTTTTGACTTTTGCTTTCGACAACCTTGACGGCAAGCAGCGTCTGCGACAAACCGTCGGCGGGAAGAACCGAGTCCTTGAGCGTCGCCGTCAAGGCGACGCCAAGAAATTGTATGGTGATCGTATCCGTATTATCGGCGGCCTTTTTACCGAGACCAATATTATCAAATCCCGGCGTCGACAGCACCAGGGAATAAGCTTTTGACTTGGCGAGAGAAAAAGCGGGGTCCACCACCGTGGCCGTCACCGTGGCCGAGAGGTCTGTACTGCTGGCAACGCTGGTCAATGTCGCCGCCGCCACGCCGTATTCGTCGGTCAGTGCAAAATCGCTGATCGTTCCCGCCGTTGTCTTGAACGCCACTTTCATTTGCGGCGCGGCTTTGCCCGAGTCATCCATGACCACGGCTCTTATGATAATTGTGGACACGCCGTCGGCCAGCACAGTTGGCAAGGCGTTCCTCTCGATGACCAGGGAATGGTTGCGAGAGCCGACAACCGTATCGCTTTCCTGGCCGCAGTGAAGCATATATAAAACGAACAGCAGAATTGTCATTAACCTGGAAATTTTCATAACCGAACGTCCTCCGACAGAGGGGAAATATTATTTTTTTTCATCAAAGCGAGACCTGTTTTTCTGAAAGGATTGCTTGCGTTGCAAATATATATTGATATCCTTTTTAATATTCCGCTGTACAAGCGAAGGAACGATATTCGCTTTCAGTAAAATGACCAGCTCTTTTTTCTTCACGCTGCTGGAATTGTACCCGGTCAGATAGCGAATGCCGAAAAACCACCAGGGCAAATCCTTCAATACGGGTATGCCCTTGCGAATCTTGTTTTCTTCCTGGGAGAACAGGCCGGCCATGGCCGTCTCCTCGCCGTCCAGCAACAGCACCTGCGTTTGTCCTTCGGTAATCTTTTTGACAACGCCGTTTGCGCCTTCAACGACGGTGCTTTTTTCAGCGCTAATATTCAGGTGAATAAAGAGCTGACCGCTCTCTTCGATAATCCGGGGTTTTACCGTCAGGATCGTCCCCGCCTCGTATTCGGTAAAGCGTGTATTGCCGGCAAAGTCCCGCGTCGTTAAAAAGAAATTATTGCCCACCTGGATTCGCCCTTCCATGCCGTCGACAATGCGAATTTGAGGATTGGCGAGCACGCGGCCCAATTGCTTGCCCTCAAACACCTTGATTAAAGCCGCCACGCTGACGGACTTGCCGGCATAAGCGAGGGCCGTGGAAAACATGTCCTGAGACGCCGGCAGCGCTCCTTTGTGCGTCACCTGCAACTTGACCTTGCCGTCGCTCAGCGTGCTCCAGTCGACGCCGATTTCAGACAAGGCTTCATAGTCCGCCTCGAAAAAGGTGGCGTCAATCTCCACCTCCCTTGTGTTCAAGTCTATTTTTTCGTCGCCCGGGCCGCCCTGCGCCTTCTCCTCGATAATCTCGTAATATTGCTCGTGTTCCTTAAAAGAGAGGTCGTTGGAGCGAAGAATGTATTCCAGCGCACGTTTCCAGTGCATTTTCTCAACAGTCACATCAATCGGCGCCGTTATTTCCAGCGGATCCACAATGACTTTGTTTTCATATTTTCGGGCAAACTGGCCGAGGATATTCAAGGCATCTTTAATCGGAAGGTCTCTGTTGAAAGAAACAAATTCTTCCAGTTGGTATTCTTTGGGGGCCGTTTCCTGCGCCGGCAAAAAAACCGCGGAGAAAAAGCTGAAAATAACTGCCAATAATAATAAATATGGATGCTTCATGCTGAGCCTTTTTATTTTTTATAACCCAATCCCAACACAATACGTTGTCCATCTGATAATTGGAATTGCGCTTCACTTTTTTCCTGATCAATAAACACCAGCCGCCCGCCCTCAACGCGGTCGCCTGGCGAGAGACGTTTCATGACGCCCTCTTCATTCAAAATATAGGCTGTATTGCTGGTCAAGGCCAGAAGCGACGCCTTGCTCGGGTCGACAAGATCGGACTTTACCTCCACTTCGGCGACCGTCATGGTCGTATCAATGTCATTATCATCACGCGGTGGCGTATACGTTGTATAGAAAATATCATGAAAACCGTCCCGGACAGGCGCTGCCGCCTGCCTTCCGGCAAAATTAAATTGCTCCTCCGGCAAAATCTCTTCCTGAAGGAAAAATCCCCGCATTTGTATCTCGTATTCGATTCGATTATTTTCGTTCCGTCTGAGAGCAAATTTCTCAAACTGGTAAAGTATCGGGTTCTGCGTCATATAGTAAATAAACGTATAAAGATCCGTGTAATTCGATTCGCCCGAAATGGTAAAGGTGAAATATGAAATAATATCTGCGCGTCGTATCTCATCGATCTGGAATTCAAACTGCAGATCAAGATTATATTGTCGTGCCAGCCATACCATGTAACTCATCGTAAGCTGGGGTTCCGGAAGCGCCAAAATCTTTTTGGGAGCATTTATCCAGCGGGCTTTTAAAGAGTCAAATTTAAATTGCACCTCCGGCAACGTTCTGGCAATGTTGTCGGACTCGGTGAACTCTTGCTCAAGCTGTCTGTTTTTTTCCGCGAGTTTTGCATGTTTCGTTTCAAGCCTGCTTGAAAATATTTTGCCAAAACCGATAATCGCAATCACAGCTATGAGCAGTGCAATTGTATTCCTTTTCTCATACATTTAAATTGGCGCACTATGTTTTTTATAAGGCATAAAATCCCGGCTATGCAACAGCTTTACTTTATAATTCTTCAAAACCCGCTGCTTCAAAACATCGATCATCATCTCGGCATCCGCAACGCTGTCGAATTCGCCAACGCAAACCCAAAACGGCTTTACCTTGCCAAGCACCCGCAGATCAAGAATCATCGTTTCTATATTTAATTTTTTCAATTCATGGGCTTCCTCGACGGCGGATTGGCTGTAAAAGTGGTCGCCCACAAGAACCACTATCTTTTGCAACCTGTCGGTGGCATGAAACGGAATGATCTCGCTTTCCATGTCCGTTGACGACTTTGAGTTTCCCGCAACAGGAGACTCCTTCAAATCCGGGGGCGTCTCGTTGTGCCCGGCAAACGGTACGGAGTCATTTTGAAATTCGACATACGACGTATCGGAGGGATCCTCGTTTGTGAGCCCCGAATCGAGGTCTTTATTAGCGACGTAATTTTCATAGGCTGGCGAGATTTCGGAATCCGCGGATTCGGCCGCCAAATCCATCGGCGGCTGCTCTTCGCTCCCGGAAAACAAGCCTTCGGTTTGAAAATCCGTCGCATCATTATCAAAAATCAACGGCGCTTGCGGAGCCGGCGGACCCAGGGGGACGTCGCTGCTTATGGAGTCCACATCAGGAAGTTGCAACGCCGCCACATCCATCTCGCCAGGATCGTTGACGACAGCCAGGGAGGATGCTGGCGCCGGCATGTTCGCAACGGAATCGATCTCCAGCGCCGCAACAGGAATCTCGACATATTCGGAATCGGCGAAATTTTCTATGGCGACAATCTCGGCATTTGTGATATTCTTGCTTTTCAAGCGGCTCAGCTTTTCTTCAGCATCCCGTCGATTATCAAAACTCTCGGTGCAAACAAAATATTGATCGTTGATCCGTCGCAAGAAAACATCATACCCGGATTGCCGGATTTGCTGCAAATACTCCCGGGCGGTTTGCAAATCATCGACTTTTTCCAAAACAATTGTCAGAGGCGTCCGAGCATCGCCCCAGTGCTTTGGCATTTCATAATATTTCGTATTATGGATTTGATGCTCTCGGTTTGCATCATCGGCCTGCAATACCGAATGGCGAACATTGGTCTGAATGCTATCGTCATTCGCCGGGACGTTGCGCAGCGTTAAAGCATGTTGCGCTGTCTCGTCTCCGGGGAAACGTTGCATTTTGAATTGCGTCCCTTTGTCGCCGGAAGGCGAGGGCAAATAAACAGGGTCGGACGGCCACTCCAAATCTATCTCAAAGGAATAAACGGGTTCGCTCTCATATTCCTGGTAAACACGACGCAGGATGCTTTTGCCGAGTACAGTGGACAACATGGGGATGATCTCACGGTCGCGGCTTTGGCCGATGATTTGAAAACCGTTTTCCGTATTTTGAATCTCGTTGATCCAAACGTCATTCGCCGCCGCCACGGTTTGATTGGCTTGCCGTAAAAAGGTCAACACCTGGTCATAAGCCTCGACGAGGCTGTCGGCAAGAGTTGTGACCTGCGCCAATTGCATTATTTTTTCCGTCAACATTTGCACTTTTTCGACGATGGGCTCGTTGGCGGCAAGCTGCATTTCATATTGAGCGTTCTCCCTCCGGAGCTTGCTATTCTCATGCCTTTTGTCCATGATGACAAAAGTCGAC
>JAJRST010000335.1 GCA_024278645.1 bacterium
GCGGGAGATCGCGTCCTCTTTTACGCCGAACGGCTTTCCGGCGAGGGCGAATTTTACCACGCCTACTCGGACACCAATATTGTCTGGCTTTCCTGGGGCGACGGCGACGGGCTGCGCATGACGCCGGCCTCCGCCGGCGACGCCTCGGAGTTTGTCTACACTTTTCCGGAAAAGCTGCACTTTGAAGAGGATCACGAATACTACCAGGGCGACACCAATGCCGATATCCAGGAGAGCGAGATCGTCTCCGGCGAGGGCTGGGTCTGGGATCGCGCCATCGATCCCGGCGAGACGTTCAGCGTCAACTTTGATTTACCGGGCTATGTGCTGCCGCAGGACAGCGTAGCTTTTACATTTCGCGTCCGCGGCGAGACGCGCGACAGCCAGCCGGACGCGCATCATGTGCGCGTCGCCATCAACGGCGTCACGGTTTATGACGACTTTTTCGATGACAGGGAGGAGATCAGGCTCAAGCTTCGCATTGCCGCCAAAGTGTTCAAGGATTCGGCGAATGTGCTGGCGGTCGCCTCCATACGCCAGAACGACCGTCGCTCGCGGTTCTATTTTGACTGGTTTGAGGTCGCCTACGAGCGCCGTCTGCAGGCGGTCGACGGATGGCTGCATGTTGACTCGACCTTTGCGAGCGAGCCGCGCATCCACTGGGCCGGCGGCTTTCGTTCGGAAAATGTGTCCCTGTGGGACCTGGCCGCGGCCCGCGAAGTCGCCCCGGAGCAGGTGGGCAAAAACTGGGCGGCGTCGCTGCGCGTCGAATCGGCGGCCATACTGGACGGCAATTACGCCAACTTTTATCTTGAAAATGATCTGCTCTATTCCGGCACGCGCGGCATCAGCATCGTCGTGCTGGATGCGGGCAAGGGCGAACTGCTGGCCAAGGAGAGTTTCGACACCTTTGGTTCGGCGCAGCAGTCGGACAGCTTGGCCCTGTTTCTCAACGCCTTGCCGGACGAGGTGGTGGTTCTCGCCGGCGTTCGCGACGACGGCGCCAACAGCCTGACGGCGTCCGCGGTGCAGGCGTTTCAATCCCTTGGCAGTCGTGAAATCGGCAATTTACAATACAGAGAGTCATGGGCGTTCATCGCTCGCAAGGGGGATGCGACGCCGCTGGCCGAGCTGCGCCAGGCGAGAGGCGAGGGCGCGGCTCGCCTCTCCGTACTTTTCACCTTCGAGGATTCGGACTCGTACACGGTGCAGTTTGTCGCCGGCGGCGACGCCGACGTGGTGGTGTTCGACGCGGCCGCGGTAAAGCCGCCTGTGCAAATAAAGTACAAGGAGAGCAATCCTCTTGCGCGGATTGTCGGCGCCGATTATGTCATTGTCGCGCATGAAAAGTTTTTGTCTGATGCGCAGCGCCTGGCCGACTATCGCCGCGGCCGCAACGGCTTTCAGACGGCGGTGATCAATATCGAAGACATTTACGACGCCTACAGCCACGGCATCCTCAACCCGGAAGCCATACGCCGGATGATGAAGGATGCGGTCACGCGCTGGATGCCGCCGCCTTCTTTTCTGCTGCTCTTTGGCGACGCAAGCTGGGACATGAAAGGCCATTACCCTTCGACGCAGTTTTCCAATTTTGTGCCGTCGTTGGGCAACCCGGTCAGCGATGTGCTGCTCGTCTGCCTGGACGGCCCCAACGATTATTTGCCCGACGTGAGCGTCGGCCGCATCCCCGCCACTACGGGAGTGGATGCCAAGGCCGCCGTGGACAAGATTATCGAGTACGAGGCCGCTCCATCCCAGGCGTGGAAAAAGAATTTTCTGTTCATCAGCGGCGGCTATGACGCGGACGAGCAGCAGTTGTTCCAAAAGCAGTCGCATACGCTGGCCAAGGATTTTGTCGAGACGGCGCCGACCTTTGGCCGGCCGGTCTATGTCAGCAAAAACGCCGAGGAGAACCAGGCCGACGAACGCTCCCTTATTCTGGATCGCATCAACGACGGCGCGCTGTGGATCAATTTTATCGGCCATGCGGCCAGCCGCACCTGGGAGCTGATGTTCAACAATATAGACATTGAAGACCTGGGGAACAAGGGACGTTATCCTTTCATCTCCAGCATGACCTGCCACACCGGCCGTTTCGCCGAGCCAAATCAGGAGAGCTTTGGCGAACGCTTTTTGCTCATTCCCGAAAAAGGCGCCGTCGGCTTTTGGGGCACCTCCGGCTGGGGCTACTCCTATGAGGATTACCAGTATTTGCGCCAGCTCTTTCCCACGGTGCTGGCCGACACGGTGCGCTACCTCGGCGACATCATCACGCTGACGAAATTCGCCGTATGGCGGAAATACGGCTTTGGCGCGCATTACAAGAATCTTATCCTGCAATACAATTTGATGGGCGACCCGGCGCTGACTTTGGCGCTGCCGACCAAACCGGATTTGACCATAACGGACGAGGATATCCGCGTCGACCCGGCGGTTCCCAGCGAGGCGGACTCGACGGCGAACATTATTTTACGCGTGCAAAACTGGGGCCTGGCGCCGCGGGACAGCGTGGCCGTGCAGCTCACCATTGAACATTCATCGTCGCACCATCTGCAACAAGCGCGGTTGTCGCTGCCGCGGGTGGGACTCGTCGACTCCACAGCCTGGGTGTGGCCGCTGCAAGGCATGGCCGGCGCGGTGGCCATCTCCGCCGTCGTCGACCCCGATAATATCATTGACGAGTGGACGGAGCAGAACAACGAACAGTCGATACAGGCCACGGTGCTGAGCAGCTATCTTGAACTGGTGTCGCCGCCGCAAAACAGCATTGTGCCGCTGGAGCAGGCGACGCTCAAGGTGCAGGCGCCGCAACAATATTTTGACGAAAATAATCGCTTTATCTTTCAGATTGATACGAGCCGCTCGTTCGACAGCCCGCTGTGGCAATCGTCCGATCCTGTGCGCGCGCACCCGCTGGTGATAAAGTGGCGACCGCAGGCGCTTTTGCCCGGACAGCGTTACTACTGGCGCGTTTATAATGCCGAGCAGCCGGACTCGCTTTTCCTCGCCGTTTTTTACACCTCGGCGGATTCCTTTGGCTGGAGGCAAGACGACGGCGACGTCGCCGGTCGCAATGACTTTGTCAACACAGAGTGGACGCCGAACGGCGCGCAATTGTCGCGGCGGAGCATCCCCGTTTTGATCCAGTCCGCCTGGACCAGTTCCCTGGGCTATGCCGTAATTGAGGTGAACAACAAATCCGCCTTGCAGACGGCCCGGGGCTATAACTTTGCCGTTTTGGATCAAAGCAGCGGCGCGCTGCTGGATGCGGCGCATTTTGACACTTATGGCGACGCCGCCGCCGTCGGGCGGATGGTGCAGTTTTTGTCGGCCATTCCCAACGGCCGTATTGTGCTCGGCGCCGTCAGCGATGAAGGTTCCGCCAATATCACCGAAGAGGCCTACACGGCCATAGAGTCCATCGGCAGCGCCAGGATTCGCGAGGTTAAATATCGTTCCATGTGGGCGATTGTCGGCCGCAAGGGCGCGCCGCCGGGAAGCGTGCCCGAGGGCGTGGAGGCGTTTCAGACCGACGGTTCCGTGGTGCTCAAGGATACGCTTCGCGTTCTGCACACCACGGGGCGCATCGTTTCCGAGCGCATCGGCCCGGCGTCAAAATGGTCGAGAGCCAATTTTTATATCGAGCATCCCGACTCCTGTGAATTCTCAATAAGCATTTACGGGCATCAGAAAAGCACGGGCGACACAGTTCGCATCGTCTCTGATATCACCCATAATGAAATTGACCTGTCGACGATTGACGCCCAAGAGTTTCCTTATCTGACGCTGGCCATGGACTTGCGCACGCAAAACGGCGACAATTCGCCGACGCTGCGTTCCTGGGAAATGTTTTACCGGCCGTCGCCGGACCTGGCGCTCAGTCCGCAACTTTTCACGCAAAGCGCGGATACCGTGCTCGTCGGCCAGTCGGTCACTTTTTACCTGGATGTGTACAACATTGGTCTGCACGATGCTCGGAACGTCAGCCTGGTTTTTGAAGAGGGCAATCGCGTTAACGGGCGAACGCCGTTTGCCGAGATTGACATCGATTCCATCGTCGTCGACCGTTTTGCGCCGGTGGAGCAGACATGGCAGGCCGGCGCCATACCCGGCCTGAAAAAAATATTTATTGTTGTGGATGCACAGCAAAATATCGCCGAACTGTCCGAAACCAACAACAGCATCAGCGCCGCCGTCTATGTGCACAGCGACACGCTAAAACCCTCCGTTGAACTGACTTTTGACGATCGCGTCATTTATGACGGCGATCTCGTCGCGGCGACGCCGCTGATTATGGCCCGTTTATACGACAACAATCCGACGCCCTTTGACACCACGCGCATCAATGTCTTTTTGGATGGACAGCGCGTCTCCTTTGCCCAGGGCCTTTTGACGATGCAGCCGACGGGCGATGCCGCGGAGCGCGGCGTCCTTGTCTTCAAGCCGGTGCTGTCCGATGGTCGGCATGATCTGATCATCGACGTCGCCGATGTCAGCCACAATACCAGCACCACGAGCATCCGTTTTCTTGTGGACAGCGACCTGGCTTTAAGGGATGCGCTCAACTATCCCAATCCCTTCGACGAGGATACCGAGTTCCGCTTTAACCTGACACAACAGGCAGAAGTGCAGATCAAGGTTTTCACCGTCGCCGGCCGACTGATACGC
>JAJRST010000336.1 GCA_024278645.1 bacterium
ATTTGAGGGTTGAATTCCTTTTGCAGCAGCGGCAGCAATGTGTGCCGGATGCGGTTTCTCTTAAAAGCCTGATCTTTGTTCGAGGCGTCTTCCCGAAACGGCAACTTGAAAGCGCTCGCGAATTGCTCGATGTCGCGCCGTGCGGCAAAAAGCAGCGGTCGAATATAAAGCCCTCTTTTGACCGGAATGCCGGCGAGGCCGCTCGGACCGGACCCGCGGAGGATGTGGTCCAGCACTGTTTCCGCCTGGTCGTCGGCGTTGTGGCCGGTGGCGATTTCATTCAGGTTGAACGCCGCCGCCGATTTCTCAAAAAAAGCGTATCTTTTCTCACGAGCGGCCATTTCAATGGACAGACCCGCCTCGCGCGCATGGGCCGCCACGTCGGCGCTGTCGCAAACAAACTCGACCCCTTTAGCGATGCACACTTTTTCCACAAATGCCTGCTCCTCGTCGGCCGCCGGGCGCAGACGATGGTTAAAGTGCAGCACGATGATGTGCAGCCGCTGCTCTTTACGAATGTGATCGAAAAGCTCCAGCAGCGTCATGGAATCGACGCCGCCGGACACGGCGAGGCCGATTTTATCGCCCTTGTCGAACAATGAATGCCGCCGGGCGAAAGAGATAAAGTTTTGCAGAAATTCGTCGGGCATACTCACATAGGGTTAAAGCCAGGAAGCGGCGTTCTCTTTGTACCAGTCGATGGCCAGCTCCAGGCCGGTAAAGACATCGTATTTCGCCTCGTATCCCAGGTATTTTTTGGCGAGTGAAATGTCGGCCAGGGAATGTTTCACGTCGCCGGGACGATCCGGCGCAAACTCCGGCTCGATCCGGATGTCGAGCAGGTCGCAAATCTTGTGATACAAATCGATCAGCGCCGTTCTCTGACCGCAGGCGATGTTGAACACCTTGCCGCACGCTTCGTCGGGCGCCCGGGCGGCCAGGATGTTCGCCTCGATGACATTGTCCACATAGCTGAAATCGCGGCTTTGCAAACCGTCGCCGAAAATGGTTGGCCGCTGCCCGCGAAGCAACGCCTTGACGAACAACGGGATCACCGCGGCGTAGGCGGAATTCGGGTCCTGCCGCCGGCCGAATACGTTGAAATAGCGCAAGGCGATGATTTCGATGCCATAAAGCTCGTAAAAGATGCGCCCGTACATTTCGCAGATGTTTTTTGTAGCGGCGTAGGGCGAAATGGGCGCGGGGATCATGGTCTCCACCTTGGGCAACTGTTTCGAATTTCCGTACACCGAAGAGGACGAAGCAAAGACCACGCGCTTTACCCCTTCGTCGCGCGCGGCGATGAAAATGTTCAACGTGCCGCTGACATTGTTGTCATTCGTGGTCAATGGATGGGCGATGGATCTGGGCACCGAGCCAAGCGCCCCCTGGTGCAGCACATAGTCGACGCCTTTGCATGCCTCCCGACACGTATCGAGGTCGCGCAAATCGCCCTCGATGAGTTTGAATCGGTCGCCAAATTGAGAAAAGCTGTTCAGGTTATGGCGCAAGCCGGTGGAAAAGTTGTCCAGGACGACCACCTCGTCGCTGCGCTGCAACAGCGCTTCCGTCAGGTTTGAACCGATAAAGCCCGCCCCTCCCGTCACCAAATATTTCATCTGTCGCCTCGTAAATATAGTTTTGCATCATAAATGAAATTATCTTACATTACAACAAAATTTAATCAATGAAAAGGAGAATATGAACGATAAAATAAAAACGCTGCAAGAATTGCTGGCCATCCGCGACGATGCCAGAAAGGCCGGCAAGCGCGTCGTGTGGACGAACGGATGCTATGATATTTTACACGCCGGGCATGTGCTCTATCTTGAAAAGGCCAGGCGGCTCCGCGATTTGTTGTTCGTCGGTTTGAACAGCGACGCCTCCATTCGCCTCACCAAGGGGCCGCTGCGTCCCATCGTGCATGAGGATGAACGCGCCATCGTCATTTCGGCGCTGTCCTGCGTCGATTATGTCATTATTTTCCAGGAGGATTCCCCGGTAAGCATCATCCAAAGCCTGGAGCCTGATGTTTACGCCAAGGGGGGCGACTATACCATCGATACGATTAACCAGGAAGAAAGGCGGGTTGTTGAAAGCTACGGCGGCGAAATTGCCCTGCTTCCGGGCATCGCCGGCAACTCCACCACCGCAGTGATCAACAAAATATTACGCGCTTATAACGACCCTAATTCTTGAAACGGGAAATGATCGTTTTGTTCTGATGGTTGTAGATGTCCTTGCCCTCGGCCGAGAGCATGTAATCAATTCGCGTCTTGTAGAATTCCGTGATTTTGCCGCGCACCATTTTCATTGTGCTGTTGAGGAATTTGTTCTGTTCCGTAAACCCTTCGCCGAGCACGGCGAATGACGCCGGCAGCCATTTGGTGGGGAACATTCCGGCGTACCGGCCCGTGCGATATTCATTGACTTCGCTTTCGATCAATTTTAATACGGCGGTTTGCCCCTCGTCGCTGTCAAAGCCCAGGCCCTGCTCTTCCAGGGCGCGCGCTAAATTGCCCTGGTTCAACACCATGAGCGCCACCGTGTAGGCGGATTGGTTGTTATACAGCATCACCTGGTCGATATAGTCGCTCTGCGCCGTCAACGCTTCCTCGATGCCCTCGGG
>JAJRST010000337.1 GCA_024278645.1 bacterium
AAAGTTATTGCTCAAGGCGCCGCCGACGGTCTTTCAGCCGCGGCCGGCCGTCGACTCGGTCCTTATTCAATGGCGTTTTACCGAAACAAAAGGACGACGCATAAAAGACGAAAAGTTCTTTCAAAGCCTAGTAAAGCAGGCTTTTGGCATGCGCAGGAAAATGCTGCGCAATTCGTTAAGCGAGTACAGCGACAGAACCTCATTTGATTTCAGCAGGCGCCCCGAACAGTTGAGCATTGACGAGTGGGTCGAGCTGGCCAATGAACTGACGCCCGCCATCCAGGACGGATGATAGCCGCCCTTTTTGTTGCAGCCTTTGCTGCCGAGTTTTTTACGCCATACGTCGTCCAAATCATTTAAAAACAAACCAACCCGGTTGTCCTTATGAAAACTGCCGATCGCAAAGAAATCGTTGAAAACATCGAGTATCTCATTAATGAAAAAAATGAGCCGCTGGTGCGCAATATTATCGTCGATACGCACCCGGCGGACCTGGCGGAAATTCTGCAGGAACTCGACGACGAAGATCGCGACTATGTTTTCAGTTTGATGGACGCCGAGACCGCTTCGGACGTGGTCACGGAGCTGGACGACGTCACCCGAGAGGACATTGTCAGCGAACTGGAGACGGAGCGTCTCTCGGAAATCGTCGACGAAATGGATTCCGACGACGCCACGGACGTCGTCGCCGAACTGCCGGACGACATCGCCGAGCAGGTTCTTTCCAGCATCGAACCGCAGGATCGCGCCGAGGTTGAAAAACTGCTCGACTATGCCGAAGACACGGCCGGCGGCATTATGGCGCTGGAGTTCATCGCCGTTTATGACGATCAGACCGTCGACGACGCCATTCGGGAAATCCGCCGTCGCGCCGAAGAGGTGGAGGAAATTTATAACGTCTACGCCATCGACCGCGGCGGCCGTCTGGTCGGCGTTGTGCCCATAAAAACCCTTCTCATTCGCAACCCCAGGCGGCTCATCCGCGACATTATGAACGACGACGTCATTTCCGTCACCGTGGACACGGATCAGGAAGAGGTCGCCAAGATTGTGCGCAAGTATAACCTCGCCGCCATTCCGGTGGTCGACCATCACAATCGACTCGTCGGACGCATCACCATCGATGACATTGTCGACGTATTGCACGAAGAGGCGAACGAAGACATCCAGCGCATGGCCGGCATCACCGATGAGGAGGTGCTGCAGGAGACCTCCATGGTTCGCATTTCGCGCAACCGCATTCCCTGGCTGCTCATCTCATTTGTCGGCGAACTTGGTTCCGCCTTTGTTCTGGATCACTTTGACGCCACCATGTCGCAGATCATCATCTCTGCTTTTTTCATCCCGGTGATCATGGCGACCGGCGGCAACGCCGGCATCCAGTCCAGCACCATCGTGGTGCGCAGCCTTTCGCTCATGGAGGGCGGCACCTCCGGCTTGTGGCGGCGGGTGTTGCGAGAGCTGCGCGTGGCCATCCTTAACGGCCTCATTATCGGGGTGCTGCTTTTTTCGGTCATCGCCTTCTGGAAACATGATCCTCAATTTGGCCTGGTCGGCGGTCTGGCCATACTTTTGGTGATGATCAACTCGGCGGTCTTTGGGGCCATTGTGCCGTTCGTTTTAAACAAGATGAAAATCGATCCGGCGATCGCCACGGGTCCGTTCATCACCACGGCGAACGATATCTTTGGCCTGTTGATATATCTCGGCTCATCGACCATATATTTACGCTATTTTTATTGACGCTTATGTCAATCGTAAAAGCCAATGCAATTGTTTTGCATTCGAAAAAACAGGGGGAGACGAGCAAAATCGTCACGCTTTACACGCGGCAGTTTGGCAAGATAACAGTGATGGCCAAAGGCTCTCGCGGCGTCAAGTCAAAGTACCTGGGAACACTGGAGACGTTTAATTATGTGGACGTCGTTTTTTATAAAAAGGCCGGCCGGGGGCTTCAGTACCTGAGCCAAGCTTCGATCATCGAGCCGTTTCAGGATGTTCATGAAAATCTTGGCAAAATGTCTCTGGCCTCCATTCCCTGCGAAATTATTAAACGCGGTGAAGAGGAGAATCATCCGCACCCCCGGGCGTTCAAACTGCTGCTTGACGCGCTTTTGGCCCTGGAACATAACGACAAAAACCTGCGCAACATTGTGCGCGTCTTTCAAATGCACTATATCGTCATGGCCGGTTTTGAACCCGGGTTGAGCGCGTGCCACTATTGCGGCAAAGAGGCGGCGGATGCGATCAATTATTTCTCCCTGGAACACGGCTTTTACAGTTGCGACCATTGCGGCGCTTTGCACGACAGTTTCAGGCTCGGCGGCGATGCCCTGAACTTTCTGCGCTGGTTCAAACAAATCGCCATAGCCGACGCCGTCAATACCGCGGTGCAGCCTTCTGTCGGCAAAGAATGCGACTCTTTTTTGTACAACTATTTACGCGCCCATATCGAGGCCATGGCGACGCTCAAGGCCGTTGAGCATTTGCTGCAGTTGGAGAATGAATTTAATAAATCCGGACAACAACCGAGGCTTTGAAGACCTCTGGAAACTGTCGAAAAAGTGAACGACCCCGGTTGTCCGAAGGACGCCGGGTGTCGCAAATGCTTGGACAAAACCTCAGAGGTCTTGAAGACCTCTGAGGTTTGCGCAAAACAAACAACAGCAACGAGAGAACATGACAGAATCATCCGTCGGCATTATCGAACGAAAATACTTTACCTTTGCCGAGCCGCCCAATGAAATGCCGCTGGAGAGCGGTGAAAAGCTCGGCCCCATCACCCTGGCCTACGAGACCTACGGCGCGCTCAACGACCGCCGCGACAACGCCATTCTGATCACGCACGCGCTTTCCGGCGACTCGCACGCCGCCGGCTATTATTCGGAAAAAGACCGCAAGCCCGGTTGGTGGGATTTCATGATCGGCCCCGGACGCGCCATCGACACCAACAAGTATTTTGTCATTTGCTCCAACACCATCGCCGGCTGCCAGGGATCCACGGGGCCTTCGTCCATCAACCCGGCGACGGGCAAGCACTATAACCTGAGCTTCCCGGTGATCACCATCGGCGATATGGTGCGCGCGCAAACGCATCTCATCGACCACCTGGGCATCGAAAAGCTGCTCAGCGTCATCGGCGGCTCCATGGGCGGCATGCAGACGCTGGAGTGGATGATCGAATATCCCGATCGCATCGCCTCGGCCATTCCGCACGCCACCACTACGCGCCTCGACGCCCAGGGCATCGCCTTTCAGGAAGTGGGACGACAGGCGATTTACGCCGATCCCAACTGGCATGCCGGCAATTATCTCGAATATGGCGTGGCCCCGGAACAGGGGCTGGCCGTGGCGCGCATGTTGGCGCACATCACCTACCTGAGCGAGGAGGCCATGCACAATAAATTTGGGCGCAAACTGCAACAGAAGGAACGCTACGGCTATGATTTTTCGCTGGACTTTGAAGTGGAAAGTTATCTGCGCTACCAGGGTTCGTCGTTCGTGCAGCGGTTCGACGCCAATTCCTACTTGTACATCAGCAAAGCCATCGACTATTTTGACCTCAAGCAGGATTACGGATCGCTCGAGGCGGCTTTTGCCAAGGTGAACGCCAAAACGCTCGTCTTTTCCTTTACGTCGGACTGGCTTTTCCCCACCGAACAAAACAAGGCAATTGTACGCGCGCTCAAGGTGCACCGCAAACCGGTCAGCTTTGTCGAGTTCGACCTCCCTTACGGGCATGATTCCTTTTTGATAAAAAACGAGGCGCAGGAAAAAGTCGTGGCCAGTTTTTTGGCCCATGTTTATGAATAAACGCGAAAGGACCATGAGCATACATGTCGCCAAAACGTTCAGAACATACACGTCCCGACCTGCAGATCATCGCCGATCTAATCGAACCCAACAGCAGCGTCCTTGACCTGGGCTGCGGTTCCGGCGAGCTGCTGAAAAAGATCATCGATGAAAAACACGTTCAGGGTCATGGCGTCGAAATTTACGACAAGTATGTTTTCGAGTGCATTGCCAAGGGGGTTCCGGTCATTCATTCCGATCTGGATGAGGGGCTTGGAGATTACTATGACAATTCGTTTGACTATATCATTCTCAGCCAGACGCTGCAGCAGATCAGGCATCCGAAGAAAATTTTGCAGGAAATGCTGCGCGTCGGCAAAATCGGTATTGTCGGCTTTTTGAATTTCGGTTACTGGAGAGTTCGGCACTATTTGACCTTCAAGGGAGCGATGCCGAAATCCAAAGTGCTGCCCTACGAGTGGTATGAAACGCCGAATATTCACCTGTCGACGATCAAGGATTTTCGCCGCCTGTGCGACGAATCGGGCTACCGCATCGTCAAGCAAGTGAACATTGTCAACAAAAAACGCGGCCTGATGCTGCCCAACCTTTTGCCAAACAGTTTTGCCGAACTGGCTGTTTTTGTACTGGAACCGCGCTGAGGGTGCGGCATTCCCCTTTGTTCCCTTTCCCTTTGTCCAAAATTGCATTTGGGACGAAACCAGCAAAGCTCCGCTTTGAAATGACGCCCCGGCAAG
>JAJRST010000338.1 GCA_024278645.1 bacterium
GACGCCATTGTCATCTCCGAACGAGTGGTTCGGGACGATGTCTATACTTCCATTCATATTGAAGAATTCGAGCTGCAGGTTCGGGATACAAAACGCGGCGAAGAGGAGCTCACCTGCGAAATCCCCAATGTGAGTGAAGAGGCGACGAAAAACCTCGATGAAAACGGCATCATTCGCATTGGCGCCGAGGTCAGGGCGGGCGATATCCTCGTCGGCAAGGTGACGCCAAAAGGCGAGACAGATCCAACGCCGGAAGAAAAGCTGCTAAAGGCGATTTTTGGCGAAAAGGCCGGCGATGTAAAGGACGCCTCTCTTAAAGGCTCCCCCGGTTTAAAGGGCATCGTTATCGACACCAACCTTTTTTCGCGAAAAAAGAAGGATTCCGATACAAAGGTAAGAGATAAAAAAGGCCTTGATAAGCTTGAAAATTGGGTTGAACAATCCAAAGCCAAAGCTCGCCAGATGCGAGATGAAAAGATTATCAAAGTTTTGGAGGGCACGCTGAGCGCCGGCATCAGGGATGTGAATACCGGCAAAGTTCTCATCAAGGCCAACACCAAGCTCGGGGCCGCCCATTTTGAAAAAATAGATATAAACGATATTGATTTTTCACAGCCCCTGTCCACCGACGAGAAAGCGAACGACCTCGTGCAGCAGATTCTCAAGCGATACGAAAAGAAGCTTCGCGATATTGAGGATAAATATGAACTGCAAAAGTTCAAGATCGTCGTCGGCGATGAATTGCCGCCGGGCATCACCCAGCTCGCCAAAGTTTACGTCGCTAAAAAGCGAAAGCTTATGGTTGGCGACAAGATGGCCGGGCGTCACGGCAACAAGGGCGTGGTTTCTAAAATTGTTCCTATTGAAGATATGCCGTATCTGCCGGATGGAACCCCGGTGGATATCGTTTTAAACCCGCTCGGCGTGCCTTCTCGAATGAATCTAGGTCAGATACTCGAGACCAACCTTGGCTGGGCGGCCCAAAAGCTGGGCATCAACTATGCCACCCCGGTGTTTGACGGCGCCTCGCTTGAAGAGGTGGTGGAAGAAATGGAAAAAGCGGGACTGCCGACGACCGGGAAAGTTCAACTTTATGACGGACGTACGGGCGAACCTTTTGAAGAACGGGTTACAGTTGGCATGATTTATATTCTCAAGCTTTCACATCTTGTCGAAGACAAGATTCACGCCCGTTCGATAGGCCCGTATTCGCTAATCACACAACAGCCGCTCGGCGGCAAAGCGCAATTCGGCGGTCAACGATTTGGCGAGATGGAGGTGTGGGCGCTGGAGGCCTATGGCGCCGCGCACACGCTTCAGGAAATCCTCACCGTCAAGAGCGACGACGTGCGCGGCCGATCGAGGACCTATGAAGCCATTGTAAAGGGCGAGAACGTTCCCGAACCCGGATTGCCCGAGTCGTTCAACGTTCTCATCCGAGAGCTTCAGGGCTTAGGCCTGGATGTACAGTTGATTAACGAAAAAGCTACTAATGAAAAATTTGAGTAATTTTACCAGGCTCAAATATCGAGTTTGGAGGTGATAATTTGAACTCAATGAGCGGATCAAATACTCCGACATCAGCATCAAGCTTTAATGCAATATATATCGGCTTGTCTTCGCCGGACAAAATTCTGGAACAATCGCATGGCGAAGTCACCAAACCGGAAACGATCAATTACCGCTCCTTCAAGCCGGAAAAAGACGGTCTTTTCTGCGAAAAGATGTTTGGCCCGGTGCGCGATTATGAATGTCATTGCGGCAAATACAAGAGAATTCGCTACAAGGGCATTGTCTGCGACAGGTGCGGCGTTGAAGTGACGACAAAGAGCGTCCGTCGCGAACGAATGGGGCATATCAATTTAGCGGTGCCGATTGTGCACATCTGGTACTGGAAATCGTTGCCGTCCAAGGCCGGCTATATGCTGGGTATGAGTATGAAAAACCTGGAGCGCGTAATTTACTATGAAAATTACGTCGTCATTAATCCGGGGCAAAGCGGCTTGAAAGAAAAGGCGTTGCTCACAGAAGAAGAATATCTCGAGCTCGTCGAAGATTTGCGCGAAAAAGAAACGGACCTCGAAGAGGAAGAAAAGTTTCGCGCCGAGATGGGCGGACAAGCTGTGCTTGAACTGCTCAAGCGCATCCAGATCGACGATCTTTCCAAGCAATTGCGTCACGCCGTCGCCAATGAAACCTCGATTCAAAGGCGAACCGACGCATTGAAGCGTCTGAAGGTCGTAGAGGCGTTTCGACGGGCAAATAAACGCAGGGAAAATCGTCCGGAGTGGATGGTGATGACCGTTGTCCCTGTCATTCCCCCGGAGCTGCGACCGCTGGTGCCCTTGGAAGGCGGACGCTTTGCAACATCGGATTTGAATGATTTGTACCGGCGTGTCATCATTCGCAACAATCGCTTGAAAAAATTGCTGGAAATTCGAGCTCCCGAAGTCATTCTGCGCAATGAAAAAAGAATGCTGCAAGAGGCCGTGGACTCGCTTTTTGACAACGGCCGCAAGACCTCGGCCGTGCGAAGCGATGGCAATCGTGCGCTCAAGAGTTTATCCGATATGTTGCGCGGCAAGCAGGGAAGGTTCCGCCAGAATCTGCTGGGAAAACGAATCGACTATTCCGGGCGATCGGTAATCGTCGTCGGACCGGAGCTCAGTCTGCACGAAGCAGGCCTGCCAAAGGATATGGCGTTAGAGTTGTTCAAGCCGTTTGTCATCCGCAAACTGGTGGAGCGCGGTCTGGTGAAAACGGTCAAGAGCGCAAAAAAACAGGTCGAACGCCGGGGCGCCGAAGTGTGGGACATCCTGGAAGAGATCATTGTCGACCATCCGATCATGCTCAACCGGGCGCCTACGTTGCACAGGCTGGGCATTCAAGCATTTCAACCGGTTTTGGTCGAGGGCAAGGCTATCCATCTGCACCCGCTCGTCTGTTCCGCCTTTAACGCCGATTTTGACGGCGACCAGATGGCCGTTCATGTCCCATTGTCTTTTTACGCACAAATTGAAACGAAAATTCTCATGCTTTCGAGCCATAACCTGCTGTCGCCGGCGCATGGTCGTCCTTTGGCAATACCAAGCCAGGACATGGTTCTTGGATTGTACTATTTGACGAAAAAGCGGGGCGGCGTTAAAGGCGAAGGCATGGTTTGCTCCTCGCCCAGCGAGGCTATAATTGCCGATAACGACGACCGGGTGAGCCTCAACGCCGCTGTAAAAGTGAGATATGACGGCGAGCTGATTGATACCACGGTGGGTCGCGTCGTGCTCAACCAGGCCCTTCCCGAAGAGCTTGGCTTTGTGAATACGTTGCTGACAAAAAAAGGAACCGAGGCGCTTATCTCCAGGGCCTATGCTTTGCTCGGCAATTATCGCACGGCGCTGATGCTTGACAAAATTAAAGAAATCGGTTTTAATTATGCCATGAAGTCCGGCTCGAGCATCGGTATTTATGACGTTATCATTCCTGACGACAAGCAAAAGATGATCGAACAGGCTTTTAAAGCTGTGGAGATAATTCAAAAACGTTATGAGCGCGGCATCATTACCGATGGCGAGCGCTATAACCAGATCATCGACATCTGGACGCATACGACCAGCAATGTCGCGGAGAAAATGTTCGAGACGCTGGCCAAGGATCGCCAGGGCTTTAACCCGATATTTATGATGGCCGACTCCGGCGCTCGTGGCTCCAAAGAACAGATTCGCCAGTTGGCGGGTATGCGTGGTCTTATGGCCAAGCCGCAAAAGAAAATGACCGGTTCCATGGGAGAAATTATCGAAAACCCGATTACCGCGAATTTCCGCGAAGGGTTGTCGATGCTGGAATACTTTATCTCCACGCACGGCGCCCGCAAAGGCCTGGCCGACACCGCCCTGAAAACCGCCGACGCCGGTTATTTGACAAGACGTCTTGTTGACGTGGCCCAGGATGTGATTATTACGCAAATAGATTGCGGCACCATTCTCGGTTTGCGCGTCGGCGATCTCAAAGAGGGCGAAGAGATCATCGATACCATGCTCGATCGTATCATTGGGCGTGTCGCCGCGGAAGAAGTCTTTCATCCCGAAACCGGCGACATTATCATTGAAAGCGGTGAAATGATTAACGAAGATGTGGCCGACATCATCGACGCCGCCGGGATTGACAACGTGATGATTCGATCCGTTTTGACCTGTGAAGCGACGCGAGGCGTTTGCGCCCTGTGTTACGGAAGAAATCTGGCGACAGGCAAGCTGGTAAAGATCGGCGAGACGGTCGGCGTTATGGCTGCGCAGTCAATTGGCGAGCCGGGCACCCAGCTCACACTTCGCACCTTCCATATCGGCGGTACGGCTTCGCGCATCGCCGCGCAATCCCAGGTCATTGCAAAGCAGGCCGGAAAGATAGAGTGGGACAACCTTCAGGTTGTCGAACGCGAAGACGGCGAGCTTGTCTCGCTTGGCCGAACAGGGCGGATCAGAATTGTCGATGACGATAATCGGGTTGTTGAACGATTAACCGTCCCCTACGCCGCTACGGTGGTTGTGAAAGATGGCGACATGGTTGAAAAAGGGAGCCTTATTTTTAAATGGGATCCCTATGCGGCGAGCATTATTTCAACAAAGTCCGGCATTGCCAAGTTTGAAAATATTATTGAAGGCATCACCTTCCGCGAGGAGCTTGACGAGACCACCGGTCTGAAACAGCGAGTGATCATTGAAACGCGTAGTAGCAACCTCAACCCGACCGTTTATATTGTCGATGACAATGGCGAGACAGTCACCAGCTTTGTGCTGCCCGTCGGCTCATTTCTGCAGGTTCACGAGGGCGACAAGGTTGCTGCGGGCGACGCTTTGGTGAAAATACCTCGTGAAATTGCCAAAACACGCGACATTACCGGCGGCCTGCCGCGCGTCGCCGAGCTGTTTGAGGCCAGAAAGCCGAAAGAACCGGCCGTTGTCAGCGAGATTGACGGACTTGTGCGCTTTGGCGAGATGAAGCGCGGCGTGCGTCGCATCCACATTACTTCGGAAGACGGGCATGAGGAAAAGATATATCTAATCCCGTACGGAAAGCACATTCTTGTCCATGACGGCGATTTTGTCCATGCCGGTGAAAAGCTCTCGGAAGGCTCGGTTGCGCCTCACGATATTCTCGCCATTATGGGCGCCAATAAAGTTCAGGAATACCTGGTAAACGAAATACAGGAAGTGTATCGTTTGCAGGGCGTGCGAATCAATGACAAACATATCGAGGTCATTGTTCGACAGATGCTGCAAAAAGTAAAGATCGAAGATCCGGGCGACACCCTTTATCTGCCGGGCGATCAAGTCGACAGGCTGCGTTTCTTGCGTGAAAACGAAAAAATTCGCAAGTACATCGTTGTTACCGATGCCGGCGATTCCGATTATGTGGAAGGCGAACTGGTTCTGGGCGACAAGTTCAAGCAGGTGGTCGCCAACCTCAGGGAAGGCGGACAGGAGGCGCCGCAATCCAGACCGGCGCAGCCGGCCACATTCCAGCAGTTGCTGTTGGGCATTACCAAGGCCTCTCTAACCACCGAAAGCTTTTTATCAGCCGCGTCATTCCAGGAGACCACGAGAGTTCTCACGGACGCTTCCGTGGAAGGCAAGGTGGACTATTTGCGCGGCCTCAAGGAGAACGTCATTATGGGCAACTTGATCCCCGCTGGTACGGGCATCAGGAAATTCCACAAATTGCGCGTCTCCGGTCCCAGCATCTACGAACCGGAGGAAGAGGAGGAGCAGCCGTCGTCCGTTTCTTCCGAAGAGTATGAAAATGTCGAGTGAATGAAAAATAGCTTGCATATAAATATTCAAATTAGTACTTTAATAGGCTTTGTAAAAAACAGGAGGATATGTGCCCACTCTTAATCAACTAGTCAGACATGGGCGAAAAAAGATCATCAAAAAAGGTACAGCCCCTGCGCTTGGCGGTTCGCCGCAAAAAAGAGGGGTATGTACTCGCGTCTATACAACGACGCCCAAAAAGCCAAACTCTGCTCTTCGCAAAGTGGCGCGTGTTCGTCTTACAAATGGATTTGAAGTCACGGCTTACATCCCCGGCGAAGGGCATAATCTGCAAGAGCACTCCATCGTTCTCATTCGCGGTGGGCGTGTGAAGGATTTGCCTGGAGTTCGTTATCATATTATCCGAGGCGTGTTGGATACGGGCGGCGTGCAGGATCGCAAGCAGGCTCGTTCCAAATACGGTGCAAAATTGAAAAAATAGTCATTAACGATCAAGTGCGATAAAAGAATGCCGAGAAGAAAAAGAGCGACAAAAAGAAAAGTATTACCCGATCCCAAATACAAGAGCATCCTGGTGACCAAGTTTATCAATGGCTTGCTCTCGGATGGGAAGCGCAGCGTGGCCGAAAAGATTTTCTATAACGCCGTTGACATTTCGAACAACAAGGTGAACAGCGAAGGGATAGAAATCTTTGAAAAAGCCATCGAGAATGTGAAACCGATTCTTGAGGTGCGATCCCGCCGCGTTGGTGGAGCGACTTATCAGGTTCCCGTTGAAATTCGCTCCGATCGTCAACAAGCATTGGCCATTCGATGGATTATCTCCTATGCGCGCTCCCGCTCTGAAAAGACAATGGCTGAAAGATTAGCAGGCGAACTGCTTGCCGCCGCCAACAAAGAGGGCGCTTCCATTAAGAAGAGAGAAGATACGCATAAAATGGCCGAGGCCAATAAGGCTTTTGCTCATTTTAGGTGGTAAGTAAATAACGATTTGAATGCCAGTCTTGCAGTCCAACTCCGGCCCGATGTTGTCTTTGGGTTGGAAAGTAGTTGTGAGACACTGGCGCTGAGTACGACTTTAAAAACTGCTTGTTGTGAGTTTGTCGTGTAGCGTTTTGTGTCTTTTACTACTTGTGACGCGCGAGCTTTAAACAAGTGGTTTTTTTTATGCCCAAAACAAAAGCGCTGGAAAAAATTCGAAATATCGGCATTATGGCGCACATTGATGCCGGTAAAACCACGACAACCGAGCGAATCCTTTACTATTCAGGCAAGGTGCATCGCATTGGCGAGGTTGACGACGGCGCTGCGACCATGGACTGGATGGAGCAGGAAAAAGAGCGCGGCATTACCATTACATCCGCCGCCATCTCTTGTCAATGGAATGGGCATCAGATTAATATTATCGACACGCCGGGACATGTTGACTTTACGGCGGAGGTCGAACGTTCTTTGAGAGTTTTAGATGGCGCTGTCGCGATATTTTGCGCCGTCGGCGGCGTGGAGCCGCAGTCCGAAACCGTGTGGCTTCAGGCGGATAAATATCATATCCCGCGTATCGCCTTTATCAATAAAATGGATCGACTCGGCGCAAATTTTTACAACGCCGTGCAGATGATGCGAGATCGTTTGGGCGCCAATCCGGTCGTTATTGAGCTTCCCGTTGGTTCGGGAGACGCCTTTGAAGGAATCGTTGATCTCGTTCGCATGAAAATGCTCCGCTACAATGAAGAGACCCTGGGTGCAACCTGGGAGGAGTTGGATGTGCCCGAAAGCATGGTGGAAAAGGCGGATGAGTATCGCAGCCTTTTGGTAGAGGCGATTTCGGACTTTGATGACGATGTCATGGAATTGTATCTCTCCGGCGAGGACGTTTCGGAGAAAGATTTACATCGTGCGATTCGAAAAGCAACCTTGTCGACCCAGGTCGTTCCCGTGCTTTGCGGCGCAGCCGTTCGCAATAAAGGCGTGCAGAAATTGCTCGATGCGATTGTCGATTATTTGCCGAGCCCCAGCGATGTGCCGCCCGTCAGAGGCGAGAACCCGTTCACCGGAAAAATTGAGGAGCGAAAAGCCTCGGTCGACGAGCCGTTTTCAGCTCTTGCCTTTAAGGTCCAAACGGATCCCTATGTCGGCAAGCTTACATTTTGCCGTGTATACTCGGGCGAAGTCAAAGCCGGCGATACTGTCTTAAATCCCGGCTCCAGGAAAAAAGAGCGGCTGGCTCGCCTGCTGCAAATGTCCAGCAATAAGCAAGAGGATGTAAAACAGGCATCTGCGGGAGACATCATCGCCGTCGTCGGGCTGAGAGGTACACGAACAGGCGACACCCTGTGCGATCCCAAGCACCCTGTTTTACTGGAGCACGTCAGCTTTCCCATTCCGGTTATTTCCGTGGCCATTGAACCCAAGTCGAAAGCGGATGAAGAAAAGCTGGTGAATGC
>JAJRST010000339.1 GCA_024278645.1 bacterium
GAATTCACCGCCACTTTTGATAGTGCGTCGCCGCCGGCGCTGATTCGGCTGCCGCCGGGTGGAGAGGTCGATTGCCGTGGCGGCGTCGTAGAGTCGGCAAAGGGATTGCCGCTCTTGCTGCACGCGGCGGCCAGCATTGCAGCCGTGGCCACGCCTATTGTGGAAACAAATTTTCGCCGTGTTACCGTTCGGCGTTCTTTTGTCGGCTCATCCTGGAAAGAATGACGCCCGCTGCAGCATGGTTTGGAATATTTCGTCTTCAAAACTCTGCCTCTGGAATTTTTTGCCATTCGCTTATAGTCAAGTTAATAATTTGCCCGGCAATTTCAAGGATTAATTCGAGCGGCGAACAGCCACGGGCCGTCCACTCTCCCACCTGCAATGCGGAGTCGTTGAAAAGTGTCGTTTTTTAGGACAACCCCGAAAAATTGACGCATTATACAACATATTTCGGGGGAGATGAAATATTCGCTCCTGTTGACCTTGAACATAGCCGTTGCCAAGTCTTTAAAAATTATAGCGATGTAAAATCGTCGACATGACAGCTTTTTGTGATTCCTGGCACTGTGTTTGATATAACAAAAGCGAGGCTGCTTTGAAGAGAAAGAGGGATCGATCATGAAGACGGCGAGGCTGAAAAAAGAGATGTTCCATTCAATCGTTTTTATAATGTTCTTTTGTATTTTTTTGGCGGCGCCTGCTCAAACGCAGACTCCCGAGGCGCAAAGACTGACGACATCAACCGGCGATTCGGATTCGATAACAATATTAAAAATTGAGAACACTGATCCGTTCCATCCCGAAACCCAAATGAGCATCAAAGTAGAAAATCCCTGTCGCGTCAGCATCTCCATCTGCACGCCAATGGGGTCGGTCGTTCGCGACCTGGTTTCAACTAAAATGCAGCCGGGCGTGCATATCATCCGATGGGACGGCAAGGATAATTCAGGCGATTTTGTGAGCAGCGGCGTTTATCTTCTTCACGTGCAGTCGCAGCATTGCAAAAAAATTGAGGCGCTCGCATTACTGTAACCACTCTCTCTTTAACATACATGCTCCCTCCACTGCCGAAAGAGCAAAGGCGTTTCGACGTTTTTGCTCTTTCTTTTTATAAAATAGTCGGATTGATTTTACAAGAAAAATTGTTATATTGCTTTATTCTAAAATGTTTTCATTGTATTGTATGGAGCTATTATGAGAAAAGTGATTGTTGCGACGTTGTTTTTATTGATTGCCGTTCCATTTCTGTTTACGGCGGAAAAGGCTTCCTGGATTGACTTTGACGAAGGACTGGTAAGAGCGAAAAAAGAAAATAAAAACATGGTCGTCGATTTTTACACGGACTGGTGTCATTGGTGCAAGGTCATGGATGAAAAAACCTTTCAGGAAGCCAACGTGAAAAAGAAGCTGGAGAAGCGGTTTGTCACAGTACGATTGAACGCCGAGGACGCAAACGCTTCTGCGACCTATAAAGGGACTTCTTATACCAATGTTGAACTGACGCAGGCTTTTGGCGTAACCGGCTATCCCACACTCGCGTTCCTGAAGCCGAATGGCGATATTATCACCACCGTGCCCGGGTATGTACCGGCGGAAACTTTTATACATATTTTAAATTTTATCGATCAAAAGATGTATGAAAAGAATGTGTCCTTTGACGAATTTGTCAAGAGTCAAAAAAAGAAAAAGTGAAAAAACGATAAAAACTTTACCATTTTGGCCCGTCGGGTGCAAACCCGACGGGCTTTTTTTTATTTCTGGAAATTGCATGAAATTGGAAATCATATTTGCGCGAAATCTCGCTCTTGTCTGTAGTTAATTATGCATTTTTAAATGAGAGATGTGTAACAAACCCCTAACAAAATGGACACGAAGGATGAGGATCACAGAAATCAATATCAAGCTGAGAGAGGAGCCGAAACTAAAAGCGTTTGTTAATATCACATTCGAAAATGTGTTTTCGGTCAAGGGGCTCAAAATAATTAGTAGCAAAAAAGGATTGTTGTTGTGCATGCCTTCCAGAAAAGTGGAGGATGGCACTCAGCGGGATATTGCCCATCCGATTAGCAAAGAATTCAGGTCGCAATTGGAAAGGGAAGTTCTGTCGGAATACGAGAGGGTGCTGAAACGTCGTGAACAAGAACCCAATAATGGCGACGCCAAAGTTGACGAAAAAGTGGTGTTAGCGCAAGATTATTGATCACAGTTTTAACACTCGCGAGTTGTAAAGGCCAAACATGTTTGGCCTTTTTTATTTTATCTTCTCTTGACTCTCACCGCGGTTATATATATTTTTAGTTAGTCTCTTAACACGTGCCGAATAACGGAAGCTAAGGGATGGGCGTGATTTTTTGAAACTAGCGTCCGGGCTTTCAAGGTTTAAGAGGACTAATTTTTAATGCCGCCTCATGCCAATGTAAAATATTTAGCCTTGTCCATCGGCGTCGCCTCCATGGGAACGCAAATCATCCTGTTGCGTCAATTCCTGACCGTCTTTTATGGCAATGAACTTTTTGTCGGCTTTATCCTGGCTATTTGGCTCTTTTGGGTGGGCATCGGCAGTTTTATCGGGCAGCGTTTGTGGTCCGGGAAATCGACGGCTCGAAAGGCCGTCGTGTTCTTATCCTTTCTGACGTTTACATGGACGCTTTTCAGTTTCATTGTCATCAAGGCCGTCCGCCACATTTTATCCATTCCTTATGGTGAATACATTCCGATAACAAGCGCTGTTTTGTTTTCATTTTTCATACTCAGCCTCCCCTGTTTGCTTTTCGGCATACTGTTCGCTTTATCGGCTTCTTTTGCCCGCAGCGAAAAATCCGAGGCGGCGGCGTTCGTTTACACTTTTGAGGCGATCGGCGCCGTCGGCATCGGACTGTTGACGACGCTTCTTTTCTATTTCACTTCCAACCTTGTTGCCCTGCTCGTTGTCTTTGTCATGGCCGTGATTCCGTTATGGTTGGCAGAAAGACGCGCCTGGCTGTTGCTCTTTGTCGCACTGCTTGTCGTGCTCCTGTTGTCGCCCTTGCCGCACAAATTCGAGACGGCTTTGTTGCAATATTATTGGCGTTCCGTGGCCAGGGAAATGAGATTGCAGGATTGGACGTCGACGCCTTTTGGCGAGGCTTGCCTGGTCGATTGGCAGGGCGAGCGCGTTTTTTATCAAAACGGCGAGAAAACGACGGTGATCGGCGACTCGGTGAACGTACAAACGCTCGCCGCCGAAATTATGTGCAGCCATCCGTCGCCGGAGCGAGTGTTGGTCATCGAAGGCGCCGTTTCTGGGCTCGCCGCCGAATGCGCCGGCTTTGGCCGGGACGTCTCCAATATCAGCATCGATGAAAAGGCGTTTCATTTTGTGCGCGCTCGCCCGGACTCCGGAGCCGGAGCGTGGGCGCAGACAGAAAATCCACGCCTGTGGTTTGACGATGCGCGCCGCCGCCTGTCAAAGAGCGATGAAAAATGGGACGTCATTGCATTGAATGCCGGCAGACCCTACTCCGCGGCCGCCAATCGCTATTACACAAAAAGTTTTTTTCAACTGGTACGCTCGCGCTTGTCGCCGGGCGGCGTGTTTGTCATCTGCAACTTTCCTTCGGGTGAGAATTACCTGGGGCCGGAATTGTTGCAGCTCAATAAAATACTGTGGAACACTCTGCGAAGTGAATTCGAGTATACAAGCATCCTCCCCGGCGACGCGGCCATGTTTTTCGCCGCCAATGAAGCCTCCACGCTGACAAGCTCGCCCGATGAGTTGATCAGGCGGTATGAACGTTTGTCTGCCCGGCAGCAATATTTTCATCCGAGTATGTTTCGTTATCTGTTCATGCCCGAGCGAATTCAGCGTATGCGCGATTTACTCTCCGGCGCCGGGGATGGTCGCATCAACACCGATTTCAAACCGATTTCCTATCTTTACGATATGCTGATTTGGCACAAAATGGTGCGCGGCGAGAACAGGCTTTACCGGCGCCTTGCGAATGCCCCCGTGGGCACGATCGCCGTTCCCCTGTTTGTGCTGTCGGCGCTGTTGGCGATTGGCCGTTTTTTTATCAAGACAAAGTTTTATAAAGTGTTTCGAATCCACAGCATTGCCGTCGTCATTGGATTTGCCGCCATGGCGCTCAACATCATTTTGATCCTTGCCTTTCAGACGTTGTTTGGCTATATCTACTCCTGGATCGGCGTCGCCGTGGCCGGTTTTATGGCGGGAACGGCGCTGGGCAGCGGCGTCGTCAATCACTATCTGTCGCGTCTGAATGCAAAACGGCTGTTGCAGCTATTGCTGATGCTTGTGCTGCTCTTTTGCTTGTTGCTTTTGCCGATCATTACAATCATCGCCCAATGGCGTTCGACGATGCTGTATTTTATGTTCATTCTTTGGAGCGGCGCACTTACCGGGGCGGCCTTTCCATTGCTGTGCAGAATTTATGCAATGTCGGCCATGCGCACAAACCTCGGCGGCATCTATGCCGCGGACGTTTTTGGCGGCGCCTTTGGCGCCTTGCTCATCAGCGGCTTGCTCATTCCGCTTTATGGGTTCTGGGCCACATTGCTGTTGACGGCCGGTTTGTGCGCCATGGGGTTTTTGTTGCTGTTCGAATAACCGCGTTTTTTACAGATTCCGGGCAGCTATGGCCGGATTGACAACGGCGGGTGAGAAGGAAATATCTAGCCTGCATTATTTATGAAATCAGGCCCCGAAGACTCTTGTCTTTGAGCGCCCTCGAGACTTGGCGACTTTGAGGCGAATGACTTTTCCAGGCTAGAAAATTTTTGTGAAATAGAGGTAATTTAATCCTAACGGTTTCAGGGAGTTTGCCAGCCAGCCCATCCATAATTCCCCGCTGTGTCTTTGATTTATCTGCGGACAGTAGCTGAGGCCGATGACGGCGCTGGGGTAAATGCGTCGGGCGAACGCCTCGTTCTTTTTGTAAATGATTGTTTCCATGCCGAGGCCGAATATCGGCGTCCATTTATTTGACGGGTTCAAGTCCTGCACAAACCCCAGTTGAAGTCCCACCGGCGCGCCGGAAATTCCCATGTATGAACCGAAGCGAATGGCGGTGTTCGGATCGATTTGATGCCGATAGGCGACGCCCAGCAACAGCCTGCCCGAAAAGGTAATCCGAAATTCGAGCCCGTTGCAGAATGCCGGTATTGCAGCGAAAAAAAGAAGGATGAAAGCAATGGCGCTGCTGTATCTTTTCATGCAATTTCCGATTTACGAGAGCGCGGATATGATCAAAAAGGGCTTGCCGAATGCACCTGATCCGAAAGGTGAGCTGTCCGGCATTTGTCGGTTAATGTCGCGTCGCCAACCAGACGATAATCAAATAGGCGAACCAGAGCACAACGAAAAGCCGCATGCCGAGCCACAGCGTCTTGCCGCTTTCCCGAAATGATTCTTTGACGGCGCCCTCTTCGAACAACTTGCCGCTGATTAATAATTGAAAGAATTTGGATATTGAAAAAACAACAAGGGAAACAAGCATTATTGAAAAGAAGAATCTCATTTTAAAATGTCCGGTGTTCAAGCGTATCCAACAGGCTGGAGAGCAGGCGCCTGGGTTCATTGTCGTCGAGGCGGTTCAGCGCTGCACGGGCTTTTGCAAGCGCCGTCCGCACTTCTGTTTTAGCCGCGTCAATGGCGCCTGCGGTTTGCATGATGGCAGTCGCCTGCTGAATGTCATTCTTGTTCAGTCTTTCTTTTTGGCGCACGTGGTCGAGCTGTTGTAGCTGCCGCTCGTCGGCGTGCTCTCTTGTATAAAGCATCAGGTAGGTTTTTTTACCCGCCTGAATATCGCTGCCGATATCCTTGCCGAGCGTCTCCTGGTCGGCGAGCAAGTCGAGCAGGTCGTCCTGAACCTGGAAAGCACGGCCGAGCTTCATGCCAAAAGTACGCAGCGCCTGGATATCTTCTTCCGAGCCGCCGCCCAGGATGGCCCCGGAAACGCAGGAGAGGGAGAACAGTCTCGCCGTCTTGCGATCGATCATGTAAAAATAGTCGTCCAGCGTCACGTCACGGCGTTTTTCAAACTCCATGTCAAGGGCCTGGCCTTCACAAACCTCGAGAATTGCCCGGTTGAATTCTCGCAGAATTTGCGGCAGATATTGTTCCTTTGTCCGACTCAATGCTTCGTAGGCTTTGACCAAAATGGCGTCTCCGGCAAGGATGCCCACATTGGCATTCC
>JAJRST010000340.1 GCA_024278645.1 bacterium
ATCGACGCCATGCTGCAAAAGGCGGAGCAAGTGAACGCCGACGCCATCGGCATGAGCGGTCTGCTGGTCAAATCCACCGTGGTGATGAAGGAGAATCTTGAGGTGATGAAGCAGCGCGGCCTGGAGCTGCCGGTGCTTCTCGGCGGCGCGGCGCTGACGCGAAGCTATGTGGAAGAGGTATGCGCCCCGCTGGCGCCCGCTCCCGTGCTCTATTGCGCCGACGCTTTTGAAGGCCTGAAAATGATGTCCCTCATTAAAGAGAACAAGCTAAAGTTTTATATCGCCGAAAAGAATACACAAACAAAACGCAAGGCGCCGGCCGTAAAACGTCAGTCCATCATTAAACACGAGGACATCCGCTTCGAGCACGACATTCCCGCGCCGCCGTTTTGGGGTACAAAAGTTGTGCGAAATATTGACCTGGACACGGTTTTTTCGTATCTTACAGAGTCGGTGCTGTTTCGCGGGCGCTGGGGCTACCGCCGCGGCGATCTCTCGCGCGAAGAGTATGAGACGCTCATTGAAACGCAAGTGCGCCCCGAATTCGAAGCCCTGAAACAGCGTTGCAAGGAAGAGGAGCTGCTGACCCCGGAAGTGGTGTACGGCTACTATCCCTGCAACAGCGACGGCGATCAGGTGATCATTTTCGATCCCGAAACAAAAAGCGAGCTGCTGCGCTTTGATTTTCCACGGCAGAAAAAAGAACCGTATCGCTCCATCGCCGATTTCTTTCTGCCGCTCGATTCCGGCAAACAGGATGTCATGCCGCTGCAAATCGCCACCGTCGGCCTGAAAGCTTCCTACGAGGCGCAGCGTTTGTACGAGTCGGACGCCTACAAAGAGTATTTGCTGTTCCACGGCCTGAGCGTGGAAACCGCCGAGGCGCTGGCCGAATACTGGCACCAGGTCATCCGCCGCGAGCTGAACATCGCCGGGGACGACGGCGCGAGCATCGAGGATTTTGTCGTGCAAAAATATCGCGGCTCGCGCTACTCGTTCGGCTATCCCGCATGCCCGGACTTGCACGGCAATCGACTCATTGCGCAGTTGCTAAAGCCGGAGCGCATCGGCGTCAGCATCACTTTGGAAGATCAGATGACGCCGGAACAGACGACCAGCGCGTTTATTGTGCATCATCCACAGGCAAAGTATTTTTCGTTGGAATGAGCGGATGCTCTTCCAAGCGGCGCTGGACGGCAAGCCCCGCTTCCAAAATTTGAATATCGTAAATATTTATAAACGGCAATCAGATTGGAAAGGATTTCTTTATGGAAAAATACATCTGCGCCAATTGCGGCTATGTTTACGATCCCGAGGTCGGAGATCCGGAAAACGGCATCCCCCCGGGGACGAAATTCGAAGACCTGCCGGAAGACTGGGTCTGTCCCGTTTGTTATGTGGGTAAAGAGGATTTTGACGAGCTGTAAAAATGTACGACCACCGCATTCTCCGTGGGATGGCCATAAAAAAGAGGGTGAGAAAATGAAAAAGCCGTTCGTGAACCTGCTGCCTTTGTGTTGTTTTTTTATCATCCTCGGCGTGATAGACGCCGTTTTTAGCCAGACAAGCGGAAATATTGCCGACGACCTCGCCGCGCTGAAAAAGGGCATGTCGAACCGGGAACACCGTTTGGATGAACTGGAAAAGGCCGTCGACGACATTCTCTGGCATCAGCGCCTCGGCGATGCGGCGTTCATCGACAAGGTCTACATGACCGGGCCGCCGTTGTGGAAGGAGAAAAACCCCACCGGCCTGGGCGCCGGCAATCCGGTAAAATTCTGGTCCTATGTGTTCATCCCCAGGGGCATTGACTTTGATAAAAAATATCCGCTGATCGTCTTTCCGCACGGCGGCGTGCACAGCAATTTTTCCACCTATTACACGCACATTGTCAAGGAGTTGCTCGCGCAGCAGTACATCATTGTCGCGGCCGAGTACCGCGGCAGCACCGGCTATGGCAAGTCGTTTTATGAAAAGATCGACTATGGCGGCCTGGAGATCGAGGACGTCAAGGCGAGCCGCGACTATATGATCGAGAATTATGATTTTGTCGACAAGGAACGCGTCGGCATTATCGGCTGGAGCCACGGCGGCCTGATCAGCCTGATGAATATTTTCGAGCATCCCAAGGACTACAAAGTCGCCTTTGCCGGCGTGCCGGTCAGCGACCTGATCGCCCGCATGGGCTATTACGACGACGAATACCGCGCGCTCTATTCCGCAGACTACCACATCGGCAAAACCGCCATGGAGGACGTGCAGGAATACCGCCGGCGCTCGCCCGTCTGGAACGCGCACAAGCTGAAAACGCCGCTGCTCATTCACACCAACACCAACGACGAAGACGTCAACGTCCTGGAAGTCGAGCATCTGATCCGGGCCCTGAAAGCCGAAGGCAAGACATTCGAGTACGAGATTTTTCAGGATATCCCCGGCGGCCACTCCTTTGACCGCATGGATACGAAAAAAGCAAAAGAGATCAGGCTAAAGGTTTACAAGTTTCTAGCCGGCTACCTGCAGCCGCCCAAGCCGTTCAAAACGGTGAAGGAAATACAGAGGGCGATCTATCAATGATGGCAAAACAATTAATACAGAACAGGGTTCTAAAAAAGATGCTGTACATCACTGCGAATCAGATGGTTGACGAATATGGCGTTGCAGCGCCTATCCGAAGCGAAGCTTCACTCTGCCAGTCCCTTCGCAAATACAATTTGTGACGGTGAAGACAAAAAAGTGAAATTTTTTCCCTGGGGTGAACGTTAGATTTCGTAAAGTTGCCAAATTCATACAAAACAGTGTCATTCCACCCAAAACTTCAAGAGGTCAATCCATGAAAAACAAAAAAATCGGCGCAACGTCAATGTTGACATTGCCGGTGCTGGCGCTCTTCATCGTCGGTCTTTTGACGACATCCTGTTATAAAGATTACGGCATGGAGACAAAAGACTATGATGTCGTCACTGCCTTCTATGACACGGATGCGGATTTCAGCGCTTACACCACTTATTTTATGCCGGACACGGTTCTGCATATCGTCAAGGAGGGCGAAGAAGACAATATCACCAGAAAATATGACCAACAAATTCTCGATCAGGTCGATGTCAATATGGAGACGCTGGGGTATCAAAAAATAACGACGCCTTCGGAAGACATCAAACCCGACCTGTTCATGGTTATACTGGCGACGACGACAAAACATTCTTATATTTGGTATGACTATCCGTGGTATCCCGGCTATCCCATTTATCCCGGCTACCCCAGCTATCCGGGCTGGTGGTATCCCTGGTATCCGGTATGGGGGACATCCAGCTACAGCACCGGCACATTGGTTATAGTGATGGTCGATGCCAAACAATCGGACCCGGACAAAGAAAAATACAAGGCTGTATGGAGCGGCGCCGTCAACGGGTTGTTGGGCGACTCTGAAGCCAGCATTCGACATCGCCTGACCTCGGCAATAAACGAGACCTTTTTACTTTCGCCATACCTGGGCGCGGAATAGCTATAAACTCTAAAAATTGAGGATAACGATAATGAAAAAAATTGTATCGACTTTGGCTGCAGCGCTTCTTCTCAGCCTGCCCATATATGCGCAGCCGGGCGGCATCGGCGGCATCGCTTACAGCACCGGGCAAACGGCGTGGGACACGCGCGATTTCATTCAGGACTATAGCTGGCGCGGCGTGGCCGTGGAATACAAACATATAACTTCGCAAGTCTTTTCCTACGGCTTTCAATTTGGCTGGAACAATTTCGGCCAGCGCGTTGATGACGTTGTTGTGCTTGAAAACGGTGCCATCAGCGGCACGCAAATACGCAAACTCGGCGTCATCCCCATACTTGTCAGCCTTAATTACCATGCCGCCTCTCTTTATTCCGAAATCAGCCCATACCTGACGCTGAACGTCGGAACCTATTACGTGAGAGAACAATATCAACTCGGTATTTTTGTGTCCGACCGCCGCGCCTGGCACCTTGCGCTGGCGCCGGAAATCGGAGTCTATATCCCGGTCAACGACGCCTACCTGCAACTGGCTGTAAAATTAAATCACGCATTTGCCGCGGGCGACTATTTTGGCGGCGGCAGCAAGGAATTTTCATTCCTGACCATCAACATTGGCGTCGCGTTTCCCACTTTTTAAGGATTTGAACAGGAGGCTTTCATGAAACTGAAATCAGGCTATATACCTTTTGCCATTCTCGCCGCCGCCTTGCTTTTTGCCGATGCCACGGCTTTTGCGCAGGGACGCAGAGGGCAGAGCCCGCGGCCGACAACGACGAATGCTCAACAACAGCAATACCGACTTGAAATCACCCCTTTTTATGGCTACCAAATGGGCGGCAGAACATACTATACCCAAGGCGAAGTTAATATCGCCGACACCGAGGTTTACGGCGTTCACATCGGCGTGCCGACTCCGTTTGGCGCGGTCGTCGAGTTCCTGTACAGCCATCAGCCGACGCGGCTTGACGGCGTCTACTCTCCGCCTTTTGAACCCTCTCGTAAACAAAAGCTATTTGACATGAATGTCGATTATTATATGATCGGCGCGTTACGCCCATTGAGGCCAGGGCCAACGCAGCCGTTCGGCATCGTTTACCTGGGCGCCGCCAATATGCGCCCAACCAGCGGCGGCCATACGGATGAGTGGTTTTTTGCCGCCGGACTTGGCGGCGGCGTCAAGGCGAGGCTGAATCCACGTCTCGGCCTGCGCATCCAGGGGCGTCTGATGATGCCCTTGCGCTTTAGCGGCGGCGGCTTGTGGTGCGGCGTCGGCGGCTGCAACATCGGCGTCGGCGCCAGCTCCAGCATTCTGCAACTGGACCTGAACGCCGGATTGGTCATCTATTTGTAAAAACAGTAAATATTTTGTAAATTAAGCCGACAGTTGTCGGCTTTTTTTTCTCCCCCGGATTTATAATTTTTTATGAATCATTCAAGGAGACCTGACCATGAAAAAAACATCAAAGCAGTTTCAGGGCTGGTTGGAACCGTCATTTGAGCCGCCATCGTATACGCCGTGTGCGTATACTGGCCGTTCCACTTGAGTCCCAAAGTCGGCTACTATGTCGGCGGCGGCATCATCGCCATTGGACTCGTTCAGTTTATCGTTACGTTATTAAAAAAACAGAACTGACGGCATTCCGGGAAAATCGCAATGAACAGATACATCTCGCCTGGATTATTCGTAAGACCTTTTTTATTAACCTTGAGGCTTCTGGCCTTGGAGTCGTGTGAATTATTCAGGCTCGATGCCCGGGGGAACGACCCGGACCTTGAAGACGGTGCACAAGCTGCTCGTTATGTCAAGGCGAGCAGTGTGTTCATTGACCAGCAACGCCGCAAAACCACGGGAGGTCAAGCATGAATCGTCGTCGATTTTTACATGCGTTAGGCGCCGCCGTTGCCTTGAGCAGCGCGTTGTCGCGATGTTCGCAGCCGCAAAGGCCTAACTTTCTGTTCATTCTGGTGGATGACCTGGGCTGGACGGACCTGGGCTGCTACGGCAGCTCCTTTTACGAGACGCCGAATCTCGACCGACTCGCCGACGAAGGTATACGCTTCACCGACGCTTATGCCGCCTGCCCGGTGTGCTCGCCCACTCGCGCCGCCATCATGACCGGCAAACATCCGGTGCGGGTGGATATTACCGACTGGATTCCGGGGCGTAATCCCAAAGATCGCAAGCTGCTGGGGCCGCAGGACAGGAATGAACTGGAGCTGGGCGAGCTGACCATCGCCGAGGCGCTGAAACAGCGCGGCTATACCACCTTCTTCGCCGGCAAGTGGCACCTGGGCGGGGAGGGCTTTTACCCGGAAGAGCAGGGCTTTGACATCAACAAAGGCGGCCACGAAAAAGGCTCGCCGTCGGGCGGCTATTATTCGCCCTACAAAAACCCAAAACTCGCCGACGGCCCGGAGGGCGAGTACCTGACCGACCGTCTGACCGACGAATCCATCGCTTTTCTCAAGGAGCACAAAGACGATCCGTTTCTTTTATACCTCTCCTTTTACACGGTGCACACCCCCATCCAGGCCTGCAAGCGGCATTTGCAGCGATTCAGGGAAAAAGCCGCAACACTGCCGCCGCCCGTCGGACCGGTTGAGCGCAAGGAACATGACGGCGTCACCCGGCTGCGCCAGGACTTGCCCGAATATGCAACCATGGTTTATGCGATGGATGAAAACATCGGCAGGTTGCTAAAAGCGCTCGACGACCTGGGACTGTCGGACAAGACCGCGGTCATCTTTACCTCGGACAACGGCGGTCTGTCCACGCTGAAAAACCGCGGCTACCCGACGTCGAATCTGCCGTTGCGCGCCGGAAAGGGATGGTGCTACGAAGGCGGCATCCGCGTGCCGTTGATTCTGCGCGCGCCGGGCGTCTCGCGGAAAGGCGCGGTTTGCCAGGAGCCGGTGATCAGTATGGATTTTTTCCCGACCATGCTGGAGCTGGCCGGATTGCCGCTCATGCCGCAGCGCCACGTGGACGGCTTTAGCCTCGTGCCGCTGCTCAAAGGCGAAAAAAGCCGTCTGCAGCGCGATGCGCTCTATTGGCACTACCCGCATTATCACGGCAGCACCTGGACGCCGGGCGCGGCTATACGGGCGCGCGACTGGAAATTGATCGAATTTTACGATTATGGAAAAGTCGAGCTGTATAATTTAAAGGACGACATCGGCGAGGAGCACGATCTCGCCGCCGAGATGCCCGAAAAAAGAGACGAGCTGCTGGCGGCGCTGCACAACTGGCAAAAAAAGCTGGGCGCCAAAATGCCGACGCCGAACCCGACATTTCGTTAATATGGCAGATGATTTTGATTTGCCATCGATGGCAAGGCTATTTTGTCCACAGTTTAAAATCATCCGCTGCGTAGTAATACGATGTTTTACTTGCTTTTCTTTCGGCATTATGATATACTTGCCAAATGCAATTTCGACCCAACAGATGCAAGGAGACGAGAATGGAACGACGAGAGTTTTTAAAAAACAGCGCCGTTATTGGCGCGGCGGCCGCCCTGGGGCAGGAGATGCTTTTTGCGGCCGAGCAGCCGTTAAAAGACAGAAAAGTGTTGTTTGTCTGGGGCGGGTGGAAAGGGCACGAACCGGGCAAATGCCGCGACATTTTCGTACCCTGGATGCGACAGATGGGAGCGGA
>JAJRST010000341.1 GCA_024278645.1 bacterium
ACGCATGTTCCCTGTCAATGTGATGATCGGCACGCCGATTTGTTTCAAAATCGGCATCAGTGCGCTCACTTCATTGGTATTGCCGCTCTTTGACAGGCAGATGACCGCATCATCGGCGGTGACCATGCCAAGGTCGCCGTGCACGGCTTCCGTTGGGTGCAGAAAAAACGCCGGCGTTCCCGTGCTGCTGAGGGTGGCGGCGATTTTTTGTCCGATAAGACCGGACTTGCCGATGCCGGTGACAATGACGCGGCCTTTTACGGCAAGAATAATTCTGACCGCTTTTTCGAACTTTTCGTCAATTCGATCGACGAGGTCGGCGACGGCGCGACTTTCGATGCGCAGCACCTTTTGTCCGGCCTGCTGTACTTTGCTTTTTCGATGTTGTTTTTCCGCTGTCGTCATCATCATCAAGCCGGATGTTTGGCTTCAAGCTCCTTGCGCAATTCATCGATGCGCTGCACCTGCACCAGCAGATTGTGCAATTTTTGCAAAGGCCACATGCTGGCGGCGTCGCACAGCGCCCGGGAACAGTTGGGATGCGTTTCGATAAACACGGCTTCGCATCCGGCGGCGACGGCCGCGCGCGTCAACGCCGGCACAAACTCCGGGGCGCCGCCGGCCGGGTCGCTTGACGAGACGCCATAGACGCGAATCGAGTGCGTCGGATCGATGACCACCGGGTATCCCAGGCTACGCATGATCGGCAGCGAACGCATGTCGAGGACCAGGTTGTGATAGCCGAAAAAAGTTCCGCGATCGGTGAGGAGAATATTATGATTGCCTTCTCCTTCAATTTTGCCGATGACATTTTTCATATCGTGCGGATCGAGAAACTGGCCTTTTTTGACGTTAATCGCCTTGCCGGTTCGCGCCGCCGCCAGGGTCAGCGTCGTTTGCATGGACAGGTAGGCCGGAATTTGAATCACGTCCAGCACCTCCGCGGCCGGCGCGGCTTGCGCCTCGCTGTGGATATCGGACAGCACCGGCACGCCGATCTCCTTTTTAACCCGGGCAAGAATCTCCAGTCCCTTTTCCAGGCCCGGCCCCTGGTAGCTCTCGGCGGAAGAGCGATTGTCCTTTAAAAACGACGATTTGAATATATACGGCATATCCAGCTTTTCGGCGATTCGCTTGATATCGCGCGCCGTCTGCAACACGAGTTCGCGGGATTCGATGACGCAGGGCCCGGCGATAAGCGCGATGGGGTGATCCGGGCCAATCTTAATGTCGTCGATTTCAACGGTCTTCATCAAACTCCTCATCAACTTCGGCTTGACTCAGTTTATGCTCGATAGCCGCACGCACAAAATCGCGAAACAGGGGGTGCGTATCCAAAACCCTGGATTTGAGCTCCGGATGATATTGCACGCCGATGAACCAGGGATGATCCGGAATCTCGATCACCTCCACCAGGCCGCTGCCCGGGTTGACGCCGGCGACGCGCAAACCGTTATCCTGCAATGTTTTGACATAATCGTTGTTCACTTCATAACGATGACGATGCCGCTCGGAGATCATTATCTTTCCATAAGCCCTGAAGGCCAGGGTGTTTTTTTGCAGCTTACAGTCCCAGGCGCCCAGGCGCATGGTGCCGCCCAAATCAGTAATGTCGATCTGCGTCTCCATGAGGTCGATGACCGGGTGCGGTGTGTCCGGGTTAAACTCGGTGCTGTTTGCATTTTGCAGGCCGCAGACATGGCGCGCAAATTCGATAATGGCGCATTGCAGGCCCAGGCAGATGCCGAAAAAAGGCACTCTGCTTGTTCGGGCATGATTTATGGCTGCAATCTTGCCCTCGCTGCCCCGCTCTCCAAACCCGCCGGGCACAAGAAGACCGGAAATATCAGTGAAAAATTCGTGCGCATTATCCAGCGTCATTTGCTCCGAGTCGAGCCATTTCAGCTCGACCTTGGCGTCATTGTCGACGCCGGCATGGACAAAGGCCTCAATAATCGATTTGTAGGAATCCCTCAGCTCTGTATACTTGCCGCAAATGCCGATGCGTACGTAATGTGTGGGATTTTTTACTTTGGAAACAAAATTTTTCCAGCCCTTCAAATCGGCTTCGCGATTGGGCAGCCCCAAACGCGCGGCGACCTTGTCGCCGACGCTGTATTTTGTATAGGAGAGCGGAATCTGGTAGATCGAATCTTCGTTGCGAGCCTCGATCACCATCTCCGGGGAGATGGAGCAGAAAAGAGCGATTTTGTCGCGATCCGAGTTCTCCAGAGGACGATCGGTGCGGCACAGCAGCATGTCCGGTTGCAGTCCGATCTCGCGCAATTTCATCACCGAATGTTGCGTCGGTTTTGTCTTCATTTCTCCGGAATGTTCCAGGTAGGGAACGAGGGTGAGATGAATGATCATCGTATTTTCACGGCCCTCATCGAGAATGAACTGGCGTATGGCCTCCAAAAACGGCTGGCCTTCGATGTCGCCCACGGTGCCCCCGACCTCGGCAAAGACGACGTCATACTTGCCGCTCTCTCCCACCTTGAGAATCCTGCGTTTTATTTCGTCGGTAATGTGCGGAATAACCTGCACCGTTTTGCCGAGATAGTCGCCTTTGCGTTCGCGCCGGAGCACGGTTTCGTATATCTGACCGGCGGTCGTGTTGTTGTCCTTGGTCATATCCGTGTGAATAAATCGCTCATAATGACCAAGATCAAGATCGGTCTCGACGCCGTCATCGGTGACGTACACCTCGCCGTGCTGGTAGGGACTCATGGTGCCCGGGTCCACGTTGAGATACGGGTCAAGCTTCATAATGGTGACGTTAAATCCCCTGGCTTTCAGCAAGCGGCCAATGGACGCGGCGGCGATGCCCTTGCCCAATGACGAGACGACGCCGCCGGTGACAAAAATATATTTGGTCTTTTTCTTCATGTCAACTTTAATTCTTGTATACGTTTTTCAACGCGTGCGACATCCTCGGGCACATCAACGCAGATCGGATGAAAATCGCCGATTCCCACTTTGATTCTGTAGCCGTTTTCCAGCGCGCGAAGCTGCTCCAGCTTTTCCGCCTGTTCGAGGACTGAAATAGGCAACCCCGAATATTGCAACAGGAATTCCTTGCGGTAGGCGTAAATACCGATATGGTCATAATAGGGAAAATGCAGCACCCATTCCCTCTTGTCCTTCAAATCCCGCGCGTAAGGAAGCGGCACTCGGGAAAAATAGAGAGCAAAATGGTTTTTATCGATAACCACGCGCGCCGAGTTCAGATTCTCCAGCTCATCGGGGTCGGTAATTCTGCTGGCCAGCGTGGCCATGGGGACATCGTCATCCTGCAACAACGTGTCAACCAACAAGTCGACCGCCTCCGGATCGATCAGCGGTTCATCTCCCTGGACGTTGATTACGGCGTCCACATCCATGTCGCGGACCACCATGGACACCCTGTCCGTGCCCGAAGGCAAGTCGGAGGGCGTCATAACGACTTGACCGCCGAAAGAGGAGACCGCTTTTACAATGCGCTCGTCATCGGTCGCCACAATTGTTTCGCTGATTTTCAAAGCGCGTGTGGTGCGCTCGTACACCCATTGAATCATCGGCTTGCCGGCGATCATGGCCAATGGCTTGCCCGGGAACCGGGACGAGCCCCAGCGCGACGGGATGACGGCAATGACGCGTTCGTTCATATCCTACCCTATCACTTTTGGTACGCTGAAAAAGCCGTGGTTCGACTTTGGAGCATTGGCCAGGGCCTCCTCCTGGGTCAACCATGTTTTCACTTTATCCTTACGCATAACGTTGCTCAACTCCAGCACGTTATAGGTCGGCTCTACATTATCGGTATCCAGCTCATTCAATTTTTCCATGTACTGCAAAATTTGATTGAACTGCTCGACAAACTTTTCCTTTTCCTCGCCGGAAAAGGAGAGCTTTGCCAGTTTGGCTATGTTTTCGACGTCTTGTATTGTTACCGACATAAACGACTCCGTTATTTGCATTTTTACGAAAGGCAAATATAAAACAATGGGCTGTTAGAGTCAAGTTAAAATTACAATAACTGGCATAATTTTTGTAGAAACATTTCCGTAAGAGGAATTCAATTCTGTAATCCTGTGATTTCCTGCAAGTTAACGGCTCTTTCAAAAAGCCGTCCTACGACAGCAACAGAAAAAGAGAATAATATTTGTAGCAAACAGATGTCTTGCCTTTTCAAAAGGCGCAAGCTTCTCTGGTCAATCTTGTGATGTCCCTGGAGCGTTGTGGTTTTCCTGTTCAAAAAGGAACGGGTTTATTATGAGGCAAGAAAAACGGGGAAACAAAAAAAGCGCTGACGTTCGTTCGCCAGCGCTTTAAAGCCA
>JAJRST010000342.1 GCA_024278645.1 bacterium
GCCAACAACCTTATCAAGGGCGGCGTGCAATTCAGCTTTTATGACGTGCAGGTCGATCAGGAAGTAAACGTCACCAACGAGGGCTCTTTTCGCGCCGTCGACTTTGAGGCCTTTCCTTACGAGGGCGCTTTGTACGTGCAGGACAAGATGGAGTTTGAAGGGCTGATCGCCAATCTTGGACTCCGTTATGATTTTTATAATCTGAACACGGAATATTTTGCCGATGAATTTTCGCCGTTGCGCAATCCTTATTATGATCCCTCCAAACCCTATCTGGAACGCGGGCAGTATTACGATCCCGACCTGGCGGTGAAAGAGAAGACAAAACTGTATACGCGGCTGCAGCCGCGCATCGGCATCTCTTTTCCGGTGAGTGAAACCTCGGTCTTTCATTTAAATTACGGCACCTTTACGCAGCGTCCTCGTTTCAACCAGATTTTTTACAGCCAGATGACCATGTTCAATGAAATCGAGGTCATCGGCAACCCGCGCCTGCGTCCGGAAAACACAAAGGCTTATGACGTGGGCATCGTGCAGGGGCTGCCGTACGGCTTTTACCTGGATGTGAGCGCCTATTACAAGGATGTCACCGACCTGGTGGAAACCGCCTACTTTTTTGACGAGCAGCAGTCCGTCTATCGCACCTATATCAATCGCGATTATGCGGACATCAAGGGCTTTCATGTCAACCTGGAAAAGCGCAGCGGCTTTGTTCGCGGCTATATGCGTTACAATTTCGAAGCGGCGACGGGCAAAAGTTCCAACGACCTGGCGGCGCCGGTGACCTATTTCGAAAAACCGGCCGAGGGACAGGAGGCCGTCGACTTGCCGGATCCGGAAGATATTTACCTCGACTATGACCGCACGCACAAGAGCGTTTTTAATCTTCGTTTTCTCACGCCGAAAAAGTTTGGCCTTATGCTGGGATCGTTCAGGCCTTTGGCGGATATTTCCTGGAGCACGACGCTGCGCGTCATGTCCGGCCGCCCCTATACCTGGGACGAGACGGGCAAGGGATTGAAATTCAACAAGAGAACGCCGTGGGAATACGACTTGCGAATGCGTCTCGAGAAAAAAATCCGCTTTGGCGTCAATTCGGTCGTCGCCTATTTCGAGGGATTCAACCTGCTAAACAACAAGGTCTATCATTACAGCCGCACTTTTCAGAACGAGAGAAACGTGGTGATTTGGGAAAAGCAGCGGGAGACGATTGAGGACTATACGCAATACGCGCCCTACATCACCAGCCAAAAGCTGTATATTTTCAACAACCAGCCGCGGCGTTATCGGCTGGGATTGATCTTTAATTTTTAAACGGGACACGGATGCAACGGATTTGGCGGATTTTCACGGATGAAAAAGTGTAAAAGATTGGTGTTGTCAAACCGTGTCCAATTCGTTTTTTATAAGAAATGATTGTGAAATTAAAAAGTGAGAGGAGATATGTTGCATGAAGAATTGACAGAGAAAATTATCGGCGCTTTTTATAAGGTCTATAACACTTTGGGCTATGGGTTTTTGGAAAAGGTTTATGAAAACTCGATGGCTATTGAGTGCAGAAAGGCTGGTTTGACTGTTGAGCAGCAAAAAAATATACGAGTTTATTACGATAATGAAGAGGTTGGTTTGCTGTTCAATTTTGGCAAGGAGGCGCAATTGAAGCGCAAGATATTTCACAACAAAATCAAGCATCACAAACATTGAAACCTGGATGCCAACGACTTTACGGATCAAATAGATTAGAAAATCTGTGTAAATCCGTCTAATCCACTCAATCCGTGTTCCATCAAAAGAACATTCATGAGGCTTTGCATGAATTCTGTAAAAGAATTATTTTTTGTTTTCCTCGTCTTGTGCACAGTAAATAGTCTGGCGCAAATCCGCGAATACCGCATTCACGACCGCGGCATGTTGCACGAGACGGTGTTCAACACCGGGGAGATCGGGCGCGGCTGGATGACCGGCCAGGCCGGCAACAAGACCTCGGTGCCGCTGTTCGAGTGGCCGTCGCATTCCGCCGTGGTGTTGGAAGGCATCGAGTACAGCGGCCAGCACAACATTCTCGGCGCCGGCATGTACATGGCCGCCAACCTGGCGAGCAAGCCGGGCAAGCCGAATCGAATTTACGCCTTGTGCGGCGGCGTCGGCGCCAGCCAGCCGGAAGTGGTGTTCGGCCGCTGGAGCTTTCCTCTCAGCATGGAAGAAATTGATAATTTTCCCGTGCTGCAAAACGGCGAGTTGAACCCGGATTATGACCCCAACGAGGCGGAGGAGATTATTCGCACCTCCTGGGCCTCTTCCGTGGGCGTCACGGTGACGCGAACCTCGCGCGCCTGGAGCTACCCGGATTACGACGATCTGATCATTTACGAATACGAACTGGTGTACACCGGCGATACGGACGGCAACCCGGAAACCATCGAGCAAACCGAGGAGCTGCGTGATTTTATGGCGCTGTTCATCTACGGCTTTGCCCCCTCCATGTACGGCTACCAGCGGCACTACCAGGAGTGGAAGTACGACGCCGGCATCTACCGCGGCGACCAGAACGGCTTTTGGGACGCCGATTACTGGCTGGCTTTTAACATGGATCGACGTACGGCGCTGGACGAGTTCCTTGCCGGCAAGCCGGAGCCGAACCCCGACCTTTTTCGCTATTTCGCCGAAACCGGCGTCAATGGCGGCGGCTTTTGCAGTCCGCAGGCGCCGGGATTCTGCATGTTGTACTATGATACGAATCACCTCGCCAAAGTGATCCCGGCGGAGCTGGACACGCTTGGCCAAAACGAATCCGAGGCGGCCGAGATCATGAGCACCAACATGGGCGAATATTTCGAGCTGGATGAAAACTGGCACGTCAAGCAGCCGTGGTCAAACAAGGTGAGCACCGGCAACACCCGCTCCAGCAAGATGAGGGATCAGTCGATCAATCCGGACAAACGCTGGAGCGGCCGCTATTCGCCGACGAGTACGACATGGCCCAACCCGCCTTCGGAGCGTTGGATCGGCCGCGCCGCCTACAACTATCGCCAGAGCGTCGACGCCGGGCAAAAACATATCGTGTTCGGCCCATACACGTTGCACCTGGGAGACACGCTGCGCTATGCCCTGGCCGAGGTGGTCGGCTACGGCGGCCAGGCCGGCAAGCGAGTCGAGGGCGGTCAGACGACGAAGCAGTGGGATTATATCCCGACAATGAATCGCAGGGTCGTGCTCAAGGATCAAGTGATGACCGAGCACTACCTGGACGATTACGGCTATCCCGATTATGTCAATTCCGACGTCGTCAATGTGCAGCAGGCGGCGCACCAGGCCTTTCGCGCCTACCTGGGCCAGGAGCCGCAGGTCCCCACCTGGCCGGAGGACAATCCCTCCAAAGGCGTTTATTCCATTCCGGTTCCCTGTCCGGCGCCGGCGATCATCGTGGAAAATACAAAAGAGGGCGCCGTGCGCATTACCTGGAAACGATCCGTGGAAAAGTTTGAACACCCGCGTCTGATGGGCAAGCTGGCCGAATTTGAAGTCTATCGCAGCACCGCCGGCATGGGCCCGTGGGAGTATCTCGGTTCGCGAATGGTTGGAGAGGTCAACTCTAACAATATCTATGAATTTATCGATGACGACGACGCTTTCAAGATCGGCGAAAGAAAGTACTATTCGGTCGTCTCCGTGGACGAGCACGGCAACCGCAGCGGCCGCACCAACATCACGCCGCACAAAAAGAACATCGGCGCCGTGGAAAAACTGGACAAGGTTTATGTCGTGCCCAACCCCTTTATCGGCGCTTCCGGGTTCACCGGCACGGGCGACGTCAAGAACCAGATCGGTTTTTACGGTCTGCCGGCCCGCGCCACCATTCGCATTTTTTCCTACGCCGGGCAGCTCATCGAGACCATCGAACATGACGACCCCATCTATTCCACGGCCTGGCTGCAGGTGACGCGTCACGGGCAGGATATCGCCTCGGGCGTCTATTTTTACGTGGTGACCACGCCGGAGGGGGAAGAGGCGTCGGGAAAATTCATCATTATTAAATGAGTTTAGAGGAATGTAAAAAATGAAAAAAATGACGTTTCTTTTAATAATTTTCATGGTGACCGGATCGGGCTTTGCGTTTGAAAAGGTGGGCGCCACTTCGTTCCAGTTCCTCAAGGTGATGACCGATGCCCGCTCCACCGGCATGGCCGAGGCGCAGTCGGCGGCGGTGAATTCGGCGGAAGCCGTGTTCTGGAATCCGGCGGCGTTGACGCAGATTGAAAATTTCGATGTCGCAATTTCCTATCTCGACTGGCTGCTGGATACGTCGCAATCCTCGGTCGCCGCTGCTTTTTCATTGAGCGATCTTGGGGTGGTTGGCTTTCATGTCATGGCTGTGGATATTGGAGATATTCAGGTCACCACGGTCGACGCCCTGGGGTTTATCGGCGATGAATACAATCCCGGGTTGACCGGCGAAACGATTGCGCCGGGCGCGGTCTCCATCGGCCTCTCTTATGCGCGGCAGTTGACGGACAAGCTTTCCTTTGGCGTCACCGGCAAGTATGTTCAGGAGGATTTAAAAGTGGACAAGGCGTCCAATATTGTTTTCGACGCCGGCCTGACTTTCGACACCGGTTTTAAATCGCTGCGACTGGCGGCGGCGATTCGCCATTTCGGCGCCGAGGTCACGTACATCGACCAGAGCTATCCCTTGCCGCAGACCTTTACCATCGGCGTGGCCGGCTATCTCGTTGCGCCGCGGGGAGGATTTCTGTTAAACAGCAGCGCGCATTCGCTTTTGATCGCTTATGACATGTCGCAGCCGCGCGACTATAATCAGCAGCACCACCTGGGGTTTGAATATTCTTTTAAAGATTTTGTTTTTTTGCGCGCCGGCTACAAGTTTAATTTTGACGAAGAGGGGGCGGCGTTCGGCTTTGGTCTAAAGTTGGTCGGCTTGCGCATTGATTATTCCTACAGCGATTTCGGCCAATACCTCGATTCCGTGCATCGTTTTTCCGTTGGATTTATGAGAAAATAAAGATGAGAGAAATTATGAAGAATGTCATTATAATCATTGTACTGACGCTGCTGTTCGGTTTTGCCGCGCTGCACGCGCAGCACCGCGGCGACAATCTGGCATTTCAGGGCCTGGCGTTGAGCAACCGGAACGACGTCCGCGCCGCGGCCATGGGCGGCGCCTATACCGGCGTCTCCGGCGATGTGGCCGCCGTTCACTGGAATCCCGCCGGGCTGTCGGGCGTCTCACAGTTGCAGATTTCCATTTCCGCCGGAAACGTGGATAAGCATTGGCAGGAAAACCAGGACTATCGACCGAACCGCTTCCAGATCACCCTGCCTTTTTACCTGGAAGGATTGTATATCCCGGACCCAAGAAACAACGGCCGCTGGGATTACGAGGTTTTTATCGAGGAGCGCGACTCCACATACCTGGTCTCGCCTCCGGTGACCGGTAAGGATCGCTACAGCGAGGAGACCGCCGACTGGCAGGTGAACAGAAACGAGTTCAAGCTTGACAATCTGTCCATGGCCCTGCCCTTCAAAATGGCCGGACGATCTTTCACCATCGCCGGCGCTTACAGCCGCAAGTTTGATGTGCTCGATTATGACCGCAACGACACCTATCTCGATCCCCATATCGGCTACGACTATTACGGCGTGGCGCCGCGCGTGACCAACGATACCTTGCGTGTTAACTGGTATACTTTTGAGCGATCTCGAAGCGGTACGGTGAATAATATTTCCCTGGCGGCCTCCTGCGAACTGTCAAAGAGCGTCGCTTTCGGCGTCGGTTTTCATTCCTTTTCCGGAAGCACAGATGACAAGCAGCGACTGGACAAAGTCGGCTGGTTTGATCTGGCCAGAAACAATAAATTCCGATTTTCTTACGATACCCTGAGTACGGACATCATCGGTTCGTCAAAATTCTCGGGCTTGAATCTTGATCTCGGCTTTATGTTGAAATTGCAAAATATCAGCCTGGGCGTCAACCTGACCACGCCGTATACGTTGCGGCGGAGCTGGTCAAAAACGACGACTGTCAGAGACACCCTGACGACGACGGTATCGTCATCTTCGGGCATCGATAAAATGAACGTTCCGCTTGCCTATCGATTCGGCGTCAGCATTACGCCGGTTCGACAGGTGCGAGTGGCGCTGGATTATGAATCCGTGCCCTATAGCCGCGCCACTTTTGAATTCGCGCAGCCGGACACGACGCACCGCGACTGGGCCGATCTCAACAGTCTGCGTTTCGGCCTGGAATACAAACCCTGGGCCCGCCTGGCGCTTTTGGCCGGCTATAA
>JAJRST010000343.1 GCA_024278645.1 bacterium
AAGGCCCATGATTCGCCGCGATATTTCCGCATAACGCTTGCCGCGCGGAAACACGTAAACAGCGTGCGGGCAGCGTTTGTACGCCTGGTTGATGGGCATGGCCGAATGAATGCCGAATTCCCGCGCTTCGTAACTGCACGTCGACACCACGCCGCGCCCCTTGCCGCCGCGCGGATCGGCGCCGACGACCACCGGCTTGCCGCGAAATTCCGGATGGTCGAGCTGCTCGATGGCGGCGAAAAAAGCGTCCATATCAATATGTAAAATGATGCGAGACATTTTATTTTACTCTCCTTGCACGCCGCAAGGTCGGGGCGTCCGCTTTCAAACGTTTGCCCTTTAACGCCGGGCGACGGCGGCTAAAAACTCGTCGATGGCGGCTCGCCACTCGACGTCGTCCTTGTACTCGCGAATGGTCAGCAGCGGATGTTTGTTGCCGGTGATCATCCTGGAGACGAACACGCCGCTTTGGTACAAGGCCAGCACCGGCTTGTCGATGTTGAGCGCAAAGCCGATTTCATAGCCCACGCCCAGCGAAGGGTTGGAAATCTCGGCAATGGCCGCATCCGAACCTGTCAGCCAATCCACGTCGCGTTGGTAGATTTGCTCGGCGGTCAGGTCTTTCTCGGCGTCGAGCACGTCCGGCGCGATAATATGCTCCGTGGGCACATGGCAGTCGTTTTCCTGTAAATAGCGGACGATCCGGGTATAGACCTCCAGGTATTTTCGTCCTCCGGCGATAGAACCGCAAAAATAGATGGTCATCCTCGCTCCTTTTTTCAAGATGAAGCGCCGTTCGCCTCCGGGGGCGTGCGCACAATGATGTAGGAGCGCACGCCCTCCCGCACGAACAAAAGCAATAATTTTTCCAGCAAAGAATAATGGGCGATATAATAAATAAACAACGAAAACCTTTGAAAAAAGTCCTCATTCCATTGGCCGAATCTTTTGCTTTTCAGCAATCGATTCAAACGCCGCCCGAGCAGCAGCAGCGCCGCCGGAATTTTGGCGGCGTACTTTACCTCCTTTTCCAGCGTTCCCGCGTCGACGACCTGAAAGCCTGCCTCCGCGGCCAACACGACCAGCTCTTCCGGTCGATAGGCGGTATGAAAATATTTTTCTCGCCAGTCGCCTTTGACGCCATAGCCGATCATGGCGCCGAGTTCCACCCACGTCGGCCGCTCGCCGCGATAATTGGGCGTGGTCAAAAGCGCCTCGCCGCCGGGCTTGAGTACATGCGCCATGGAAGCAAACACGCGCTGGGGATGAAAGACATGCTCGATCATTTCACTGCACAGCACCCGGTCAAAGCTGCCCGCTTTGAAGCAAAACAGGCGTTCCGCATCGGCCACGACAAAAAAAACCGGCTTTTGCCGATGCGCCCGGCGCAGCACGCCGAGGCTGAGATCGACGCCGAACCGCGGACCATGATAATGCTGCAAGTACATGCCGCGATTGGTTCCGATTTCCAACAGCGCACCCGACTGCTTTTCCAGCCAGGCGAGCACAAACTTTTTGCGCAGCCTGCCGCGCAGGGTGCGGTAGACCTCCTCCTCTTCAGGGTAAAGCTCGCCCACCTGATCGTAGAATTTTTTCAGCGCTCTTTTCTCGTCCATCAACCGGCCTCGCTGCGCCCGCGGACAAGCAATTGCCGCATGGCGGATATCTCGCTTTTCTCGAAAAAACGCAAACCCCACAGCACCAGCGGATAAACGAGGAACAGCAGCGCCTTGAGAGGGATGCTCGGCATGAAAACGGCGGACCGGCCGACGAAAAAGAACAACGCCACAAGCAGCGTCATTTTCAAGACGCGGCCCCATTCGTAACGAATCGGGTACAAGCGCTGTCCCACAAAATACAATGCAGTGGCCATAATGATATAGGCGAACACCCGGGCCCAGGCGGCGCCGACGTATCCGAACGCCGGGATGAGCGCATACAAGCCAATGACGTTGCCGAGGATGCCGGCCCCGGTGATGAACGGCAGATATTTCGTTTTTTTCTCCAGGTAAATGCCGATGATAAAGTTCAGATAAGCGGCGTAGAAAATGTAGGCCAGGAAAATGATCGGCACCACCACGGTTCCTTCCCAAAACTCCTGACCCAACAGGCTGAAATGGCCGATGCGCAGCCGCACAATGTCGTCAATGAACAGTGAGAAAAACAGAAACACAAAGCTGCACGCCAGCAGCAGATAGGTGAACACCTTGGTGAAAATCGCCTTGGCGTTTTCCTGTTTTGAGGTGGAGAGAAAAAACGGGTGCCAGGCGAAGCGAAAAGCGGTGATGAACAGCGCCATGAACATGCCCAGCTTGGCGTTGGGGCCGTAGAGGCCGACCACGGATACGGAATCGAGATGCTCCAGAACGATCTTGTCGATGGTGTCCATCAGGTTCACCGACAAGGTCGACGGCAGGTAGGGAATGCCGAAAGCGAACAGCATCTTGAATGTCGGCCAGTGAAAGGCGAATTTAAGGCGCCTGACGGCGATGGGCAGCATGAGCAATAAAGTCGCCGCCGAGGAGATGATGTTGGCGATAAAAATGCCTTCCACGCCTTTATTCAGCCAGATGATCAGCACGATGTTGCAGATAAAATTGATGACCACGTTGAGAAATTTGAAAAAGATGAACGGCATCGGCTTTTCCTCGGCGCGCAGGATGAGAAAAGGCATGAGCGTCAACGAGTCGAAAAAGAGAATGCCGGCGGAAAGAGCGACCATCAACGGCAGGTTGACGGAGAGCTGGTGGATGTCGGCGCTGAAAAGGTGCGCGGCGACCGGCGAGCGAAAAAAGTAGATGCCCAGGGAGAACAGCGTCGAGGTGATAATGATAGTGATGAAGGCTGTGGAAAAAATGCGCCGGCGTCCCCTGGGCGAATCCTCCAGAATGTAGAAACGAAAAAAAGCGGTGTCCAGGCCGTAGGAGTAGATGATGGTCAAAATGGCGATGTAGGAAAACACCAGCGTATAGACGCCGAGTTCATCCTTGGCAAAGGTGTTGGTGTACAGCGGAATCAGCAAAAAAGTGATCAGCCGATTGAGAATGTGCCCCATTCCATAGACCGCGGAGTGCTGAAACAGTTTTTTGACGCTGGCGGTTATTGACATGCAAAAGCCTTTATCCTGTGGTTTTCTTGTCTGCGATGAAGGCAAAGATAAGAATAAATTGCTAAAAAATGAAGCGGATTAGACGAGTCGGGGGAGGAAGTGAAGACAAAATACTAAATTTGTGCTGCGCGTATTTGTGTTTTGATTTTAAAGACAAATTGTTATTTTACCTCTGTCGTCATTTTAAAACAACAGGATAACTATGAAAACAACATCATCTCTACTTGCCTCGCTTTTGATTTTAACATCCGTGTCTTTGTCGCGCCCAACGTACGGCGCCGCAGGCATAAGAACTGCCGCAAACGCCGTCTCCCTGACCGCCGACATTGACCCGGGCGAGTTGGTCTCCGGGGACTTTAAACTTCCCAACGTCACGCCGGCGCTGGACGACGAGGATGACCTCGCCCGCATGACTCTTGCGTCTCAATACTGCCCGATAAAAGACGACCCTTTTATCGAGCACGTGCGCGCGCCGTTATCGCCGCAAGAGGAAAAACAAATGCTGTCGCTTTTCCCGTCGCTGCCGGCCCTGGATATACAATTCAGCCCAAAGCCGCCGGAAAAAATCACAGCGATCGTAAATGTACGGGGCGTAAAATGGATCGGCGCCACAAATGGTCTGTACGTTCTCAAACCCGGTGTAAAAACCGCCGAACGATTTGAGCGCTATGGCGTAGACGGGCCGCTGTCGACGCACATCAACGATCTGGCGGTGGATTCCAAAGGCAACCTGTGGGTCGGAACGCCCGTCGGCCTGAGCAGGCTCAAAACCGACGGCGCCTGGCGCGCCATTCGCGGCAAGCAGGGGCTGCCGGTGGAGCACGTCACAGCCCTGGCCATCGACAAAAACGACCGAATATGGATCGGCACGCCGCAGGGCGCCATTCTGTACCTGCCGTACGCCGAGGGCCGCCAATGGTTCTATCGCGCCGGAAAGCGCTACCTGCTGAACGACGACATTTCCGACATCGCCGTCTCTCCCTCGGGCATGCCCGTCTATTTCAAAACCGACGCCGGCGTCAGCAAGCTGGAGGGCGCGCAACGAACGCTGAAACAAAAGGCGGACATTATCGAAACGCTGCTCAACAAGCGGCATCGCCGACTCGGGCTGGTCGCCGCCTGCGTTCTTGACGACGCCGAAAACCCAACATCCTTCACCATCCCGGACAGCGACAACGACGGCTTGTGGACTTCTTACCATGTCGTCGCCATGTCCCTGGCCTATGCGGCCACAGGCGAAAAGGCCTACCTCGAATCGGCGAAAAAAGGCATGCACGCGATGATCATGCTGCAGAACGCCTCGGGCATTCCCGGTCTGGTGGCGCGCAGCGTCGTGCCGGCATCGGAGCGGGAAAGCAAGAGCGAGCAGTGGCGGCTGACGCCTGACGGCAACATGCTGTGGAAAAGCGACACGTCCAGCGA
>JAJRST010000344.1 GCA_024278645.1 bacterium
CCAGGGCGAAAAGGAGGATGATGAATTTGAATTTCATGGATATGAACTCCTTGTTTTAGCCTCCGTCCCAAATTGTATTTGGGATGGAACTCGTGCATGGAAGCTTTGCTTCACAAAACCACCTCTAACGATATCATCGCAACCGGACCGTTTCCGTCCCAGGCGCAACCTGGGACGGAGGTGAATGCAACGATTTTGTGTGAGATAAGTCATTCATATTAAACATGTCGTCCCCAAGGGGACTTGGAATTGCGTTGGTATTTTGCTATAAGCATTACGTCCCTGTCGGGACTTGGATTTTCGGAAGAACTAAAAATACTTGGCCTTTGGGAAGAGCTAAAAATACTGTCCCATTAGGGAAAAGATGTTTATAGTTTATAATAAAAAGTAACACACAAGTCCTGTAGGGACGACATGTTGATCTCCGTCCCAAATTGTATTTTAAACTGTCCGAAATTTTCACCGAACCAACCCAACCCATTTGGCGTTTACCCAGGCATCATTGGGATTTCTTGAACTGTGTTTTTATAACTAACCGCTAAAATAATCGCCAAAACAAACGGCGCGTATTTTATCATTTTTCAATCCTTTGGGAGAATTTACCCGACTCCTTGGCTGGAAGATTACGAGATTTCTCAAGCAAAGGAACCGAGGGCATTTTTATTTTTCCCAGGTCACTGATTTTTATTTTTAAAACTTCGATTGATTTTTTGTCTCCTGAAAAAGCAATCAGCAGGTATCCATTATGCTCGATCAAGTGGGGATAATCCACCCGACGCCCCCCGATAAGGTAACACATTTTCCTAAATATTAATCCGTCATCGCTGACGGATAATGCCAACGGATCACGCTTTTTGGGATTTGGATTTGAAACCAGTACATAGCGGCCGTCACTTAACTTCAACCCATAAAATTTTGATCTGGCATCAGGAAAATTCGTACGCACAGGTCTGCTCCATGTGCGACCCTGGTCAAGCGAGAAGGCGCGATACAGAAATCCGCTTTTGGCATTATCACGAAACAGGGCAAGCAAGTTATTATCCGGCAACACCCACCAATAGGGCTCTTCGGCCATTAGATTGCTCTCGCCATACTTTACGACCGGATATGTTTCCCACTGATCAAAACTTTTAATGCCGCCGGTAAGCATGTATACATTTCGATCATGTGTTCTGCGCGTCATCATCCATTCACTGTTCGGCAACCGCTTTGGCGGAAAATTGTTAATTGCATTTTTGTACACCATGCCAATGTCTTCCCACATATCGCTTTTCCGATTAAATCGATACGCGTGAAGTTCCAGACTTTTACCAAAAAATTTACCGGCCTCATCCATGGAAACCAGCGCCAGCAGCTCATCGTTACGCCGCCAAAATCCGCGGGATATGTAGCGAAAACCTTTATCAGACCGTGTATTATAAAACGGTGAATCAGGACCGGAATCCGGGGGATAGGGGGTAATATATTTCGGATCGCTCCAGTTCAAGCCGTCGGTACTTGTGGCAAATGCTACTCTTTGTCCTACGCGATCTTCCACACCCGGTCCGTCGCTCCACATTATCCAAAATTTTCCCCTGCGGCGTACTATGTAATTATGTTGGTTTACCCCATTGGATGCACGAACATCACTCACTACGGTATGTTCACTTTTCAGGCGGGGTAAACGGGCGAAATCTATTTTACGAGGATCTTGCGGAACCCATGCACCATCCAGCATCAACGGCGATTGGGAATTTTTTCCCGGATGTGGAAAAGATGCTTTTTTCTCTCCGCACGATAATTTTATGTTTTCAACTTTTTTTAGTGTTTTATCCTCAACTCCATCCACTTTATGTATGTCAAGATTGCTTACATTTTTTAAAATGAACAGCGGGGCGCCGTCTCCCTTTTGCGCATCAATATTGTAAAACCGGGCATTGTGCACATCATCCAGGACAAATGCCGGACGCTCGTCTCTGTTCATATAGCGCAAAACAACGTTGTTCACTCTCAATCCCTTGACGTAGCGAAAATAGATTCCATAAGCCGGCATGGAGCGCCAGCGATAAGGATCGGGATACATGTCTATGTTTTGCGGCACATCTTTGTCTATCGCCTCTTTGGAGCCGCCGCCGCGGAAATAGATGCGAATGTTGCTCAATGTCAAATCTTCGATGTAATGCCCGGGAATGCCCATCACCATTCCTGCGCCCAGCTCCGGCGCCTTGGGACGTCCGCCCACGTCGTAAACATTCAGATTGCTGATGGTTATTCGTCTGCAGACGCCGACCGGTGCGCCTTCGGGCCCGCGCATGCGTGCGTTCAGGCGGATGAAAAAGGGCGTATCGGTAATATGCCGCATGGTGATGTTATCAAACAAAATATCTTCGATCGCTCCGCCGTCGGCCGTTTCAATGGCGATGCCGCGCGACCGTTCAAAGACGCAATTGGAAACGGTGATATTTTTGAATCCGCCGTTCGATTCCGTCCCCAACTTTAAGCGACCGGTGATGCAGTGATTGGCTCCGGGCTGTTCATCTTTAAATTCTTTTTTAAAAGCGCCGTCGAGCATGGTCCCATGGTCATAACCATACACCTGGCAATTGGTGATCGTAACATTTTCGGTAGCAAGGGCATAGCCGAGCGCAAAGGACGATTTCAGGCACAGCCCGTCATCCGTGGGAGAATTGATGATGCAGTTTGAGATCACCACGTTTTTGCACGCATCGATATCAAAGCCGTCGCGATCGGCGTCGGCGCGTACATTGTCGATGGTCAGGTTGTCAACACCTGTGGCCAAAATACAGAAATGACCGCCGTGAAGAATGGAGATGTCTCTGATGGTTACATTGTGACAGTTTTTCAGGGCAATGGCTTTGTTCCCCGCTCCTTTGATGTCGGGTTTATCATAAGTGTATAAACCTTCGCCCCGGATCATTCCATTTCCGATAATGGCAATGTCATGAAGACTGTCGCCGTAAATCAAACTGTTGCGCCAATAGCTGTGTCCAAAGTCCTGGTATTTTGAATGCCATTTGGGTGCATCCGGCAAGTCATAGCCAACCCCGTCCTTTTCTTTATCGCCAATCAATACGGCGCCGTTGTCCAGAAAAAGGGTAATGTTGCTTTTCAGACGAATGGTATAGGAAAGAAAATCGCCGGCCGGAAAGTAAACCGTTCCGCCGCCGTTCTCAGCCGCAGCATTGATGGCATTGTTGATTGCTTTGGTATTATTGGTTGCGCCGTCGCCCTTTGCCCCGTAATCCAGCACGTTGTAAAAGGGTTGAGCGGAGAATGCCGTGATTGATGTGAATGCCCACATCAGGAAGAATAGATTTTTCATGTAACGATAGTTCACAGATATTGCCATAGTGTCGTCTCGTTTTTAAAATGATTCGTATGTTCGTCTTTCGTCCCGAGTGCAACTTGGGACGGAGGTGAATTTCTTCATACTGTCTACTCTTGTATTCTATTGTCTGCTCCCCCTATTTTAAGCATTTTTTCGCTGTTTTGGAAGACTTTTGATACAGCTCCGGAACAAACAGGTGGAAGCTGGACATATTACGAAAATGTCATTCCGGAAGCATCTTCCATCGAACCCCATCCGAGGCGCCGTGAGAGAAGATGTTTCCAACTCGAGATGAATTCATTTTCCTCCAATGCGTCAGGCATTACAGCGGTCGGAATTTTTTTCTTGCATAAGAAGGAAAATTTTTATACTCTGATGTGTTCGGACTAGCACGCTTCAAGAGCGGAATCCAAACACTGGATCGCGCCAATCCAAACCAGCGGCAACTCCTGAACAAAAACGGCCTAAAATTCGGGAATTCCAAGGGACAAATGACAAAATGTTTCTGATTCCTGAACATACCCACGGCAACGACTCTTCTCACGACTTTGACATTTCCATCGACCACAGGCTCTTTACGCGACCGCCCCTGGAAATCACATGGATGTCAGGACTTCTGAAATGCAGGGACCCTAAAAAGCTGTGCTTTTTCAGAGTAAGGCAAAAGGTAGATCTTTCGTTTAGGAGGACTAAGCCATGCGTGGTCTGAATCCTTTTACCAAAGCAAAGGCAAACCTCTCACACCATCCTCATGGTGGCCCAATCGCAGCCCACTTTTTCCGCAGCACGACTTTTTTTTTAATTTTCACCCTGATCTTTACCGGCGTTATCCCGCACCTGGCCGACGCCAATCAAGCGCGACATTGGGAAGCAAGCGATTCCACAAGCCAGTTGACCGATCCCGTTTCGAGTGCGTCATCGGCAACGCGAAGAGTTGTTGCACCAGAAGAAAAAGCCGAAAACGCTGAATTTGCCCCGGCGACAAGGCAATCGAGCCGTTCTAAGGCCGCGCGCGTGTGGGCGGGTACGAGCGATGCCGGCGTTTGGCTTTTTGCAAACGCCCAATGGATGCAGAGAAGCAGTGGCCTGGGAAATGTCCAGGTGCATAGCCTGCAGATCAATCCGTTCGACCGCAATGTGCTGATTGCCGTAACGCCGCAGGGGGTGTTCCGAACCGAGGATGCAGGCGACAACTGGATTCTTCTTACCATGCCCTTCACGCAAGCAGGCTGGAACGATGTGTACTGGGATCGCGCTTCCAGCGGCGATGTGGTCATCTCCGGGCCGGAGATGGGAGAAGTGTATAACGCCGATCCGGTTGCAGCCGTGTCGCACGACGGTGGCTTCAGTTGGCAAGGCATCAATCTTGATATCGCAGATGGCGAAGTAGGACAGGCTTTTCCCGGAGACGTATGGGGCTTCAACGGTGTCTGGTATATAACCGGCGACAGCGGCCTTAAATTGGCTTTTCGCGAGTGTACACGGCGCGCCATCTGGCGCAGTGTCAATCACGGCGATAGTTGGGAATTGCTCTGTAGCTTTCCCGACCGCTGGTACACGGCGAAATACCTTACCGGTTTGTGGATCAATCCCTTCCATCTTTTTGGCACATTTGTGCATCTGGTCGGCAATCCGATTGCCGAAAGCCTGGACGGTGGTGAAACCTGGGGCATTGGCGACCAGTTTTTCCCCGATCAGGGGCCGATCCTGGCGGATCCTGTTAGAGACGGCGCCCTGTGGCTCTTGGCGCAAAAAAATCTGCATCGTTCTTCCAGCGGCGCGAGCGGCTTTGAGTTTGTCTATGGCGGTGGACTAAAATCGGTTGCGATCGATGCAGATAACGGCTTTATCTTTGCCGGCGGCAGCAATCGCCACATGGCCTATTCGCAGGATGACGGCGCGAGCTGGATTCGCGCCGATTTGCCGCGCTTTGGCCCGATAACCGATAAAACCGCAATTCTTAGCTTAGCGGCGGAAATGCCTGCTTTGCCATCCCACGTAGCCACACCGATTGTCCTGGAGAGTGATGACGCCGGGCCGGAAGCCGGCGGTTGCACTTTTTCCGTCAGCCATCCAGAAATTTATTTCGGTCAATGTGACCGTGGAGAAGACATTATCAGCGGTTTCCGCTTTTCCCGGGTTCCGATCTCTCATCCTGAACAAATAGAGAGCGCTTTTATAGAAATTACCGTGGATGGGCCGTATGAAAATGATCTGCACATCCAGTTTTTAGGAGAAGCCGTTGCCAATGCCGCGACGTTTCGTGAACAAAGCAAGCCATCAGATCGGATCAACCTCACTTCTCTAACAATCGATTGGGCTTTGAGCGCTGCGGAAAAATGGAATTCCGGCGAAAGGTGGCGCAGCCCGGACCTGACCCCAATACTCAGGGAAATCGTCGCTCGGCCGGATTGGGAAAAAGGCAATGCAATCAGCATTATCGTAAAAAATGTGAATTCAACCGGCCACCGGCGCGTTTTTGCATTGGAGCGTAGCAAAAGCGGCGCGGCCCGGCTCATCATCAATCAGCCGGCGAATGCTCTGGTGATTCAGGACGTGGAACCCGAACGGCTCATCGTGGAAACCACAGGCGTGGAAAGGACTTTTACCATTACCGTCGTCGATGCGAATGGATATCCGGTTGAGGGCGCGAACATCAGCGGCTATGATGCGTTGCGAGGCCGTTCTTACAGCACACTTCCCGATGGTGTAACCGGTCCTGACGGCAAGGTAACCTACACGACGGAAATCCCGATGGGCATTCGCGGCGTCTATGAGGTCACCTTTATTGCCGCAAAGCCGGGATACAGCACCAGCGCGGAAGTGACGCGCGAAGTTTGGGTGGGGGAACTGCCACCAGATCTAAAAGGATCCATCGTCATCAAACCGAATTCGCTGAATATGGTTTGGGGGTCACATCGTGAAATTGAGCTTGAACTCACAAGTCCAGCTTTTTCGCGTGGCGTTACCATTGATCTTCTAATTGATGACCCGTCCGTAATCGGCCTTGACCACTATAAAGTTTACATTCCCAAGGGTGAAACGCGCAGTGCCTATCCGATTCAAGTCCTTTCCCTAAAAACCGGCGCCGCCACCATCACAGCCCGAGCGCCAGGATATACCCCGGGGACTTGTGCCGTAAATGTTTACCTGGGAGATGTGGAGTATGTTTTAGCCAAACAGGATGTTATTAATTACTTTCGTAACGAGGATATCTATTATTTGTCCGAGCTGAGAGCATTTAAGTATAGCGAAAACATGCGAATTAAAATTCAAAGAGGAGAGGCCACGGAAAAAGATGTTGAGGCGCTGCAAAGGTTGCTTCTCATTGAAATCGCAGCAAAATCTGCTTATGCTGAACCGCATGGAGCGAACATAAAAGCCATAACATTAGAAATGGGCGATGCTTTTGAGGATATTGTTTTGATTTTCATCTTAGATGTTGTGCTCGACAATATTATGTCAATATTAGAATCACTAAAGGGATTGCCAGTTATCGGGCCGGCCGTGGCGCCTTTTTATGAATTCGGTACTTCTGCAAGCAGAAAGCTGACAGAAATCTTTAGCACGATTCTTCGAGGCTCTGCGGTAAGTGTTGAGCAATTGGCCGTAGAGCATGCCATATCACAAGGTTGGTCTCGTGATATGATTGATCAACTCATTGAAAGTAATGTGAGAGAAAATATTCGTCAGACCAGCGAAGCATATGCTTCATACACAATCGATGAAATCGCAGAAAGGATCGCAGAAAACGCGCTTTCATTCAAAGAGGAAATGGCAAGACATTTCTTGAATATTTATGAATCCGGTTTTGCCATTCCGGCTATCGGCAATCTTCCAATTTTAAAAGGCACAGAGATTATCTTGACCAATTCGCTAATTGCTGCGGAAAACCAAGCTCTCTCTGAAAAGAATTTGATAGCGATCCTCGATGAAACTACGATCGCCGTCCAAGATATGGAGCGATTTAATAAATAAACGTTCAGCAATCTGAAAACATTTAACGAAGCAGCCGAAAAAATAGATATCGCTACGGATATTGCTAAAGCAATTATCATTTTAGTGGCTTTATTGAACTTGATCTTAGTGGCGTTAGGACAACTCAAACTAAACGTCCTCATCGATGCGTTTGGTGGTGTGGGGGGAATTTGGGGTACGATGGTAGTAATTGATAAATGGTTTACCGCCACAAGAATCATGCTATACACATCAACTTTAGCAAGTGGTTTGAGCCATATCAGTCTCGTCATCCCATCAAGACTTGCATCTCTCCAAAAGGCTTCCTTTGACCAGCCGTCTGAGATAAATCCAGGCGCTTTACAAAAAACATTAAGGACTGCCACCGGCATACAAAACGACATACCAGTTCCAATTTATTGGGCCGATTCTCTAGCTGTCTCAAGCAACAGGTTGGCGGAGAAGCTAGTACAACTCTTGAAATACATCCAAAATGGAAATTGGGAGCCTATTAGCGCTGAAACGCA
>JAJRST010000345.1 GCA_024278645.1 bacterium
ATTGAAGCAATGGAGGCAAGGTCCGCCGTGATGCCGATAAAGTTCCTGAACCATTCGTTCTTTTCCGGGACAATGATAATATCGCCGGCCATGACAATGGGAAGACTGTAATGGTAGGGATCCTCGTAATATTTGTTCAAATCGAGCTCGACTTCCCGCGACTTTTTTTCCGAAGGCGAAACATATCTTATTTTTGAGACGTCGGCTTTTCTATCCAGTCCGCCGGCTTTGAATATCATATCCATAACCGTGGCGCCATAAAAGGACTCGTGGATGCCGGGATCGTTGACGGCGCCGATGACCTTGACGCCGGCGAAAATCGGGTTGCCGGTGACCAGGACAATGTCGCCCTGTTGCAGCACAGGGTTCTGACGCATGTCGCCGAGAAGGTTTAAAAAGACCAGGTTGTAATTCCTTTTTTTCACCTCGCCGTTTTCTTCACGAATGAGCGTCACCTGGTCCATCTTGGCCCCTTCCAGCGGCCCGTTGACCAGGCTGATGGCTTCCTGCAGCGTGCCGAACAACGGCAACTGCACGGTGCCCGGTTTTTTGACATAGCCGAGAACGCTGACGGTAATGAGCTGGCTCTCGGAAAAGCTGATGGTGACGACCGGCTGACCATCGAGATAACGCGACAATTGCGCCACCATAAAGCGACGCAATTCTTCGAGGGTCATGCCATCCACGGGAATATTTTGCATAAAGGGGTAGTCGATCGATCCGTTGGAGCTTACCGTCACCGGGCGGCTCAATTCTTCATGCCCGTAAACGACAATATTGATAGAGTCGCCGGGCTTGATGGTCCGGTCCTGAGCCTGACCGGCGCCGAAGGCGACAAGAGCCAGGACAGTAAACAAGAGAATCGACTTTCGGTAGGTGTGCATCATGAGCGTGCTCGTGTGTGGCTATTCAAGGTTGTGATAAATTATTTTTCTGCTTTACGCCAGTCAGTCGGGAGCAATAAGAAAAAACCTCCCGGCACAGCTTCGCCACGTCACTCCCATAGAAGAGCAATGTGGCATTTTACGACAAGAACAAAAGGGCAAATGCGCCTTGCCTCGACTTGGCGCAAGTCGGAGCGCTAAACAATGAATCCTGATTGCAAAAGAACGCATGCCCATAGCATTTGACTCGGTTGCTATTATTATAGGCGATTACAATTCTTTTGCGTAAACAATCTTTTTGTGAAAAACAGGCAGATGCCCGGCCTCATGGCGCCTTCTTCATATCAAAGGTATAAGAAGGAATGTTCCCCAGTTTTTTGCGCCCGGCGGCGCGCTCTCTTTTAACTTTGTAAAGATAAAAACTTGCCGCTAATTTCAAAGCTATATTTTGACTGGGGCGTAACAAAGAGAACAAAATATGGATTTTTTTTAAATAAAACAGCGAAAAAACGACGAATTTTTTCACAGTTTGTGGAGCTTGGGCCCGGGATTGTCCACCCGGGAGTTAGTGCGCGAATTACAAAGCTGCTACTCAGGTTGATACAATTCTGTCAATATGAACCATTTTTTTGACGAAATACTTGATTTTCGCCCATATTATGGTTACATTAGCAAGCTTTGTACCAACCTGACGATAAGCAGATAATGATAGATCAAGGAGTTTACTAATGGCAAAGAAATGTGACATTTGCGGCAAGGGGCCGTTGGTCGGCAATCATGTCAGCCATGCTCATAATCTGAACAAGCGGCGCTGGATGCCGAACCTGAAGAGAATGCGCATCCGTGAAGGAGCGAGCACGCGGCTTGTCAATGTGTGCACCAAATGCCTGCGCGCCGGCAAAGTCGTAAAAGCGCTTTAAATGTGAATATGTAAAAGAGCCTTCGACTGAAGGCTCTTTTACTTTTAGCACTGAGGCTGCTCGTCGATTGCAAAATTGGCGACAGACCGATTCCGTCGTCAACGTGTTGGGGGCAACGAGCGCCGCAGGAGTGGGGCTTTTTTCACATCACTAACTTAACATATTCCATCGACGTCGTCTTACCGCCGGAATTTCATAATCCTCCCGTTTTCGTTCATCCTCGTCAAAACTCATCAGACCGATATCGGCGGGCTCCAGTTTGTCGAGCGAATCGATGACTGTCTCCTCTCCGGAAAAAACAGGCTTGGCCTTTTCCGTTTTCGACTCGTCAACGGTTTGCAATGGAAGAGGGGCATAGTTGCTTGTCATCGCGTCGCTATAGCCAAATTGCTGCACGTTGGTGTTTTTTAACTCCTGGCTGATTTCCTCCATGCGGTCGATAGCGGGAATCTCGCGCCGGTCGATGCCTTTAATCCGCGTCACATCATTCCTGGGGCGCTGCAGGGAAGGATGGCGGAAATGGTGCGGCGCCGCGGACAAGCCGGTGGCAATGACGGTAATGCGCATTTCGTCGCTGATGTCATTGTCGATGACCGCGCCCAAAATGAGATTCGCGTTCGGCCCCGCCTCCGCCTGAATAATGCTTGCGGCTTCGCTGACGTCATGCAAGGTCATATCCGGTCCGCCGGTAATGTTGACCAGCAACCCGCGGGCGCCGGAGATGGAAATATTTTCCAGCAACGGACTTTGAATCGCCAGTTCGGCGGCGCGTTTTGCCCGCCCCTCGCCGGAAACGGCCGACGTGCCCATCAACGAGTCGCCCGCTTCGGACATGACAGTGACAATGTCGGCAAAATCCAGGTTTATCAATCCCGGAATGGTAATCAAGTCCGAGATGCCCTTGGTGGCGCTGTGAAGAATACTGTCGGCGTAACGAAAGCCTTCATTCAAGGGCGTCTCTTTGGGAACGATGGACAGCAGCCGTTCATTGGGGATGACGATCAGCGTGTCGACGGTTTGTTTAAAATCGGCAATGCCCTTTTCGGCGCGCTCCATGCGTTTGGGGCCTTCAAACTGAAAAGGCGTGGTGACGATGCCGACAGTGAGCGCGCCGATGTCCTTGGAGACCTCCGCAACAACCGGCGAGGCGCCGGTACCGGTGCCGCCGCCCATGCCGCCGGTGATGAATACCATGTTGGCGTCGGACAGCACATCGTGGATGGCCGAGCGATCCTCTTCCGCGGCGCGCCGGCCCTTATCCGGATCGGCCCCGGCGCCCAGCGCCTGCGTCGTCTTGGCGCCGATTTGCACTTTGACCGGCGCCTTGCACACATCCAGCGCCTGTTCGTCGGTGTTGATGGCGATGAATTCAACGCCCTTCAGGCCTTCGTCGATCATGCGATTGATGGCGTTTCCGCCGGCGCCGCCAACGCCGACGACTTTTAATTTCGCTCTCTTTTTGGAGCCGTCTTCAAAATCAATGGCTAAACTCATTTTCCCACTCCTTGTCTTTAGTACAACTCGAATCGCCGTCATTCTCCCAACAAGATGACAACGTTTATTTACTCGTCTAATAGACGCTGACCGTGCTGAACCAGCGCCTGAAGCGCTTTTTGATGCTCTCAAAGGCGCCGCCTTCGCCTCTTGAAATCATGCCGCCGACTTCATGCAAATGTTTGGCGCCATAGATGACAAGGCCGACGCCGGTCGCCGATTGCGGATTTTGCGCCTCTTCGATCATCCCTGTAAAGCCCGTCGGGATGCCCAGTTTTACCGGCATGTTAAAAATATCCTCGGCCAACTCGATGGTCCCCGGCAGCAGCGAACCGCCGCCGGTCAACACCAGGCCGGTGGTCATCAAACTGATAAAATCCGACTTTTTAATTTCTTCATAAGAAAGCGACAGTATCTCCGCCATACGCGGTTGAATGATATCAACGAGCAGGCTTTTGGCGATCTTGCGATCGGATACATGATTGACGTCGCTGACCGTGACATGCTCGTCGCGGTCATTTTCCACATGCAGGACGCGCCCATGTTCAATTTTCAGCTTCTCGGCAGCGTCAATGGGCGTGCGCAGGACAATGGCCAGATCGTTAGTCACATTCTTGCCGCCCAGGGCGACCACCGAGGTGTGCCGAATGCAGCCTTCGTAAAACATGGCGATGTCGCTGGTGCCGCCGCCGATGTCGATAAGCACGCAGCCAAGCTCCTTGTGGTCGTCGTTGAGCACGGCATAGCTCGAGGCCAGCGGCTCCAGCACAATATCGGCGACGTGGTAGCCGGCTTTTTCGATGCAACGATGAATATTCTGCGCCGAAGCAATGGCCCCGGTGACGATATGCACCTCGGCCTCCAGGCGCACGCCTTTCATACCCACAGGGTCGCGAATTCCCTTCATATCATCGACCATAAACTCCTGCGGCAGAATATGAATGATCTCGCGGTCAATGGGCAGGGCGACGGCTTTGGCGGCGTCGATGACGCGACGCACGTCGTCGGAGGTGACCTCGGAATCCTCACCGGAAACGGCGACGACGCCGCGGCCATTGATGCTGCGGATGTGATCGCCGGCAATGCCCACAAAGACATCGTCCACATCCACATCCGCCATATCCTCCGCTTTTTTCACGGCGGCTTGTATCGATTTTACCGTTTTATCC
>JAJRST010000021.1 GCA_024278645.1 bacterium
CGGTTATGGAATCGAGGTTTTCATTCAGGCAGGCGAGGAAGGATTTTTTCTCCGCCGCCGGTTTGGCGGCGTAGGCTTTTGTGGAAATGACGAAAAAGTCCGGGACGGCAAAGCCGGCGTTTGCAAGCCTGGCCAAATTTACCGCTTTGCCGCCCCCCAAAAATGGTTTCCGTATCATTTTCCTTTTATCATAAATGATATATTTTGAACATCTCATGGGAAGCAATAACCGCCTGTCGCTGCAAAATTGAGATGCTGCTTTTAAAAGCAGCCGAATGGAAACAATCTCCTTTATCGAGAGGTTGAAGGCTTTGGTTTCTTTTTCGCCTGCTCCCTTCGCGCCTTTTCAAAATCCTTGACCAGGTTGACAAACTTTTCATCTTCTCTCACTGTTTCATCCATGGGAATGCTTTTTTTATCGTGAGAGATTATTTTTTTATCGCCATTGAGCGTCAGAGCCAGACGACCGAAATGTTTTCCAAGGCTGGGCGTGCTGACAACGACCGCGTCGCCGCCGGTATACCTGCGCGCGCTGTAATACTCGCCGCCCATGACGACGACATCGATGCCCTTGACCTCGCTTAATATTTTCTCCACGCTTTTATACTTGCCGCTGTAAGCAAGAATCACAAGGTCGACTTTACCTCGAACCTTGGGCACAATCTTTTTGGCTGCGGCGACCGGATCGGTGCTTTTTAATTTCACCTCGTCCGATTTACGCGGCAGCAATTTCTCCCGTTCGTCTCCCAAGCCGATGACGGCCACCTTTAATTTTTTAAAAGGCGGCTTTCCGCTGCCTTTGGCCGTCAGGGTCTTTATGATGAACGGAAGAGCGAATGCCTTGCCGTTCTCGTAATAAATATTGCCGGACAGAAAATTGAAGTTATACTTTTTTTCCAGCGCCTTGAGAAAGTCGCCGCCCTTGTAAAAATCCTTGAACGACAGATTGATGGCGTCATAACCGAGGTCGCCAAAGGCCTTGATCAAGTACTCCGTTTGGAGCTGCGCCGTCGGCCCGTATCCTTTGGAAAAGCCGCCGGCATCAACGGTTAATGTAAAATCCGCGCTGTCCGCATATTGCTGAATTAAGGTTGCTCTCCGAGCTAACCCGCCAAGCTTTTTCTTTCAGCCACACTCCGTCAGGTAGCCGTTTATATCATTGGAATGAAATATTTGCAAAACGGCGGTCTCTTTTTGCGCTTTTGCATCCGAGGATGAAGAACAACCGGCAAAAAAAGCCGAAAATAAAAACGCTGCAAAAAATATTTTATTCATGGTATTGCCTTTTATAATGAATGATTAAATTAATTTATTCTCGATTTGCCTCAACACTTTGATCGACTCGTTCGCGATAGTGCGGCCGCCGGGCGAGAAATCGAACACCTCTAGCGACACCCATTTATCGTATTTTAAATCCTTTAATGTCTGAAAAGCCTTCACGTACCGGGTTGCGCCGTCGCCGGTTCCGAGATAATTGCCGTCCATCTCTTGTACATGTACATGCTTTATATGCGGATAATATTTTTCGATCAACACGTCAAATGACTCGGTTTCATCCGCGGTATTATGAAAATCAAACATGGTCTCGATGGCCGGATGATTTATTTGCCGGACCATTTCATCGGCTTCCGCAAGCGTGTTAACGACGTCCGTCTGCGTCTTATCCAGCGGTTCGATGAGAATCTGCACGCCTCTTTTTTGTGCATGATCGGCGACCTGCACCAGGCCGTCGGCAAAGTACTTTTTCGCTTCGTCGATGGAAATGCCCATAGTACCGCGCTGTTTCGGCGAGCCGAAAATCATGACCGTGCCGCCGAGGTCGCCGCAAAAATCGATGAGGCTGTTCAAGTAACCGACCGTTTTGGCGCGTACCGCGTCATCCGGCGTGGTAAAGTGCAATCCTTTCGGCGGCGGCGCCAAAAGCCAATGCAGGCCGACGCATTCAAGCCCTGCCGATTTCATATCCTGCACCAACTGCGCCCGGGCGGCGGCGTCCAGTTCTGTCACGCTCTCTTTGACCAGGGTAAAAGCGGCAATCTCAATGCCCGTGTATCCGGCCTCGCCGACGATGCGGCACTGTTCCGCCCACGGAAGATCATGCATGCTTTCGTTGCACATGGCGTATTTGAAGCCGGACCACGCCTCCGCCTGCGGTTCCTGTTTTGCACACGAAGCGACGACGCCGCCCAGTGCCGCGGCGCCTAAAACGCCGCCTGAGGTTTTGATAAAATTACGACGATTTAAATTTGACATTTTATTCTCCTCATTTAATATCTTTTTCAAAAATCGTATATTCCTTGGAATCTTTAGCGCCCATCAGCTCAACGAGGCGGATGACAAGCTTATTGTCGTCGAGCACCCATCCCATGTCGCAATATTCATATCCTGCCGCCTGCGCGTACTGCTTTTGCTTCCACAGCATGACGCCGTCCAGCCCAAGCCGCCGGAACTTTTTCTTGACGCCAAGGTATCCCAGGCGAAAGCCCTTGCACTTGTTTTTCGTCAGCAGCATTTTGCCGGCGCGCAGCAATTCGCAGCGTTTGCACCAGGACAGCGGCGTCAATTTCTCAGTGATGTTTAAAACCGCGCCAAAAAAGGCGGCCGGTTCATCTTTGATATATAAAAACAGAAATAGCTTTTTGTTCATGACCAGCATCATGTCATCGATGATTTTCTCAAATTCTTCCCAGGTAAACGGCACAAAGCCCCAGTTATCGTTCCAGGCGTCGTTGTAAATCTCAAACATCTCCTTTTTGCGCACCTTGAGCGGCCGGTCGCCCCAATCCTCAATTTTGACGTTAAAGCGTTCGACCACTTTTTGGGCCACACGTTCCAACTTTTCCTCCATGGGGCGCATGACCTCCACTTCCCAGGAGAGCACTTTTTTGACCGGCTCGAACCCACCGTTGCGCAGCAACTGTTGGTAATAGGGCTTGTTGTAGTGGTAGTACATGACCGGGCGAGATTCGAACCCCTTGGTCAGGCAGCCGGGCGTCGCCTCGTTCACCGGCAAGTTCTGCGGCCCGCGGATTTTTTGCATGCCTTGTGATTTCAACCACTCGGAGGCGGCGTTGAACAGGGCGTCCGCCACGGTCTGATCCGAGATAGTCTCGAATTGACCGAAAAATCCGACCTTGTCATTCCAGTGTTTGTTATGGTTATGGTTGACAAAGGCGTTGCAGCGGCCGACCATGTCGCCGTTCTTTTCTGCTATAAAGAATTGCATCTCCGCATGTTTGAAGAAAAGATTTTTCGGCTC
>JAJRST010000022.1 GCA_024278645.1 bacterium
AAGCTGAAAACAGGCGGTTAAGGTTTTGTTTGATGTTGGTATGCTTTTTGTGTATCTTAAATACGGAGTGATAGCCGTAAATGTGAAAACTTAAATTCTGAAAGACAAAGATAATCATGACCGAATCAGCTATAACGGAACTTTATGACTGCGTCATCATCGGCGGCGGACCGGCGGGAATGACGGCCGCCATTTTTGCCCGGGCGAAAAACCTGCGGGTGTTGATCCTCGAGGGCGCCCAGGCGGGCGGCCAGTTGAAGACCCTTTATCCCTACAAGCCGGTTTATAATTATCCGGGTTATTCGAAAATACCGGCCGGTGAATTGGCGGATCGCATGATCGAGCAGATCCGCGAGCTCGATATTCCGCTGAGGGAAAACAGCCCGATTGAAGATATTACGAAAACCGATGAAGATATTTTTATCATTTCCGGCAAACAATTTCACCTGCATGCAAAGAGCATTCTCCTGGCCAGTGGATTGGGGCTGCCGGAGCCGAGGCGTGTGGGGGCGCCCGGGGAATCCGAGCTTGAAGGCAATGGCCTCGAATATACGATCACCGATATTGCCGACTGGGCGGGTAAAGATGTCGCCGTCATTGGCGGCGGCAACAGCGCCATTGACAACGCCCTGCTGTTGCTGGAGAATGACGCACGTTTAACATTGATCCATCGTTCGGATAAACTTCGAGCCGAGCCGGAAAGCGTGAAAAAGTTGCAGCAGAATGGCGTGCCGTTTCACCTCGGTTGGAAAGTGGCCGGTTTTGAAAAAAACAAAGGCAAAGTGGTATTTGAAATTGAAAACGCCGCAGAGAAATTGCGCCTGGAAAAAGACCGGGTTTTGATCAACATCGGTCTGAAACCGAACACTGATTTCCTTGAAAAACTTGACGTCGATAAAAAAAACAAGCAAATCCTGGTGGACACCGAGATGCACACATCGATCCCCGGAGTTTTCGGCTGTGGCGACGCGGTGACATATCCCGGCAAAGTCCGGTTGATTGTTACGGCGCTAGGCGAGGCCGCAACCGCTGTGAACAGCCTGCAAGGCTATTTGAAATCGCTGCACATCCCACAAGAAGAGGTGAGTTGATAGATGAAAGAAGCACAAAAAACTCGGCAAAAGACGGTGTTGGTTTTATTTCCAAATAGTGATCTTGGAAAAAAAATCGCCGGTCTCTTTTCGGAAAACGGATATCGAGTCATTATCATTGTCACGGATAAAAAGGAACAAAGTAAATTCAGTCGTGTCGGGGGAAATGTTGTCGCCTTTTATCTGCCAACGCAGCCGGAGCAGTTCTGGAGCGGTCTTGCCGCCGAGGTAAAAAAAGATATTTTATCCGCCCCGGTCGTTTTTTATTGCGCCGGCAAGGATTTTTTAAAGATGCAAAGTACGGGCAAGCAAGAAGAGTGGCGAATCGATTTTCAGAGTGAAACGCAAAAGCGGCTGACCTTTATCGACCAATTGTTGAGTCGGTTTGCTGAAAACAGGCCCGGCTTGTGGGTTAATCTGGCGATGGGGACCACGATGCGGCACTCAAAGGAGACTGCCTATTGTAAAACCCGGTATGGCATGATTGGCTTTAGCAAGATACTGGAACTCAACCCCAAATTTGAGGGGGCAACGATCCGAAATATTTGCCTGTCTTTTTTCAGGCATTTTCACGCCGGCAAAGCAATTGATTATTGCGCCAATTGTACAACCACTGACTTGCGTGATTCGCTCATGAGCTTGAAGGATGAAGACGACCTTGTCCGCTATTTGTTGCAAGAAAGTGAAGCGTTGGTTCACAGGATTCCGTAAGGGGCCCAGCATTATGCGCGAAATAGCCGACTATCTGATGCCGGCCATGAGCACCATGACGGGCATCGTCGACAAGCTGGTGGAAAAGAAATACGTCGTGCGCGAACGCTCCGAGCAAGACAGGCGCATTGTGCGCGTGGCTTTGACCGAGGCCGGCCGGGAAATCTACGAAATGGATCATAAGAATTTCATGGAGCTCAGCCGCCAGATGCTGCAATCGCTTGATGAGGAAGAGCAAGAGGCGTTGATCAATTTGCTGCGAAAGATAAGCAGCGTTCGGTAAAAAGAAATTATCAGCGCATTCGTTAAAAGACCTGAACTCGGGCCACGGGATTTGTGGCCCATTTTTTTACCCATATATTTCGGAACTCGAATAGTCGGATAAAGCAATATTACAATGAGCAAATAATGAGATGGCGGAACTATATCAAAAATAAACATCGTACTGATTCCACCCTGGTTTTTAAACAGTGGCAAAACCATTTCGGGCAAAAAAATTTGGCGGATGAAAGGCTCGAGTCGGCGCCTTATGATTTAGTCCTCTGCGCTCGCGGCGGTTCGGTCTTTAAACCGCGGAGGGCGCGGTGAACGCAGAGAAAAAACACAAAACAATTTTTGGCACAACTATTTCGGTCACAACAATCAGGACCAATAAATCTTTAAAACCGGCCCCTGCCTTTTCCAGCTTCTTTTTGGTTTTGCCTTTAATCGTTGTCATATTAAAAGAGCTGCTCATTTTTTAATAAGAATCCATCGAACTGTAATGGAGGAAAGAGAAATGACGAACATGAACAAAAGCACATCGGCCATTGTTTTGATCGAATTTCAGAACCAGTGGACGCACAGTGGACTTTACCACCGGTTCATCAAGGGCCAGTTGCAGTCGCGGCGCGTGCTGGAAAATACGCGCGCACTGGTCAGCGCCGCCAAGCAGGACGGCGTGCGGATTATTCATGCGCCGTTAGTCATCGATCCGGAGAATAAAAAGGGCTGGCTGGCGCACCTGACGTTTGGCAAGGTGTTTACCAAAGGCTCGGACAAATCCGAAATTACACCGGGACTTTATGAGAAAGGCGATCTTGTGGTTGAAGGGCGATATGCTTTCGATGCTTTCGTGGGCAGCAATCTCGAACAACTGCTCAACGAGCATTCGATTAAGACGCTGTTTATCTGCGGCTTTATAACCGACCAGTGCATTGCCAGGACGCTAAAGACCGCTCTGGGAAAGGGGTTTGACGCTTACCTGGTTTCGGACTGCACGGCCACGGTAAACGGTTTTCTGCAAAAGAAATGCGAAAAGCGGTTTGGCAACAGGGTCGTCCATCATCAGAAAGTTCTGGAGGGAACGCGCCAGAATGTTGGCTGAGACATTTTTATGCATCTAAAGAGAGACGATAAGGATAAAGTCATGGTCAAACAATTTGCATATTCTTATTTTATGAAAAACGACAGCTTCTTGATTGTTTCAAGAAATCTTGAAAACGTCTTGACAATCATGTTTTTAATGTTTATTTTTTTAATAAATATTCAGTTATATCAGAGTTGAAAAATGAAAGTAAAGATTGGGACAATATTGGATGAGGACATTGTGCAGCAGTTGCGCGAACTGGCTGCAAAAGAGCGCCGTTCGATGAATGCTATCATCAATGATGCTTTGATGCTCTTTTTCCATTCGAGGAAGAAAACCAGAGAGAGAAGACGCATGGCTGTTGAACGTCTCTGCTCCCGTCCCTTTAACATTTCATCGTCCGAGGTGAACGAAATTCTGCAAGAGGATTATTTCGAACAATGAATGTTGATGATATTCCCCCCGGCGAGACGATTCTCATAGATGCGAATATATTCCTTTACGCCATACAGCGATTGTCCGATCAATGTGAAAGCCTTTTATGTCGTTGTGCTGATGACAAAGTCAAAGGTGTGCTCCCTGGGCACATTCTGGCTGAGGTGATGCATCTCTTGATGTTGGCCGAGGCCAGGGATAACGACTGGATTCATGGAAAAAATCCTGCGAAACAGTTGATGCGAAATCCGGCTACAATTAAAAAACTTTTTCGCTATGAAGAGATGATTCGGGATATACTGGCAATCGGATTACAAATTGAACCGGTATGTAAGGATGATTTTCTAACTGCTCTCGCCATGCAAAATCGGTTTGGCTTGCTGACAAATGATGCTCTTTTATTTTCTGTGGGGGAAAGGTTGCGAATAAAATCCGTGGTTTCTGCCGATAAAATATTTTCCCAGGTGCAGGGATTTAAAGTGTATGCACCTGATGATTTATAAATATAGCAACGCCTTTGGCGAAGGTAACCGGCACGAAGCTCTCTCAACCGTACCGCTCCCCTTACACCCATGCCATTATCCACCCCCCCAGTGAAATGCCGGCCATCACGCTCCAAAAGATGGCTCTCGGAAGCATGGAAATCCCTTTGTAATAAATAGAGTAGCGAGGGCCGATGCTGAAACGCACAGACAATTCCGCCAGCATCTCCCATGTCGCATGAATGCCCACCAGAATGGCGAGGATGCCGATGAAACTTGTTTTGTGCGCCAGGAATATCCATGCGCCGATGCCAATGCTGTAAAGAGCAATGAATGGCAGCACCTGAAAATGTCCGAACTCGTGCAGGATGCTCAATTGGCGATAAGAGTCGTTGTTCAGCCCGAAACGCAGCAGCCAGTTCACGGCCGGCGGATGCGCAATGAGCACGCGGCCGACGCCGGCCCGGTGCCAGGAGCGGTTGCGGATTTCCATGACCGCTGTCAGGCCGAACCAGGTGCGCCTGCGGACCAAAGCATCGCCGTGCTCAGCCAGGGCGTTCATTCCCGCACCAGGTAATTCCGCATCATGCCCAGGTCCTCGTGCTCCAGGTTGTGGCAGTGGTATAGGAACAGGCCGGTGAAATCTTCAAAGCGCAGCAGGATTTTTGCTTTCATGTTCGGCATGAGCAACACGGTGTCCTTCCAGCCGTTGTCGATAAAGCCGTCCTTTATCGACGCCCAGCCGGCCGAGGGGGTGCGCTCGATGACCTGAAATTGCAGGCCATGCACGTGCACCGGATGCGGCATCTGCATCATGCCGCCCATCATGCC
>JAJRST010000346.1 GCA_024278645.1 bacterium
TGGCCGGGAACGCGGTCGTCGCTCCAGGCGGAAAACAAGCGGCCGTCATAAAGGGCGATCGCCGGCTGCGATGCGTAGGAAGCGATCGTTTTGTGCACTTGAAATATGGGGTAAAACGACTCGCCGCCGCTGTTGTAATAGGCGGCAAAAATGCTGCTGTACGCCTTGCTCTTGTCGCTCCTCTGCCAGGCGATGACAAAGCTGTCGTCATAATCGATGGCGATGCGCGGATTTTTCAGCTCAGCCGGGGCGTTTGTGAAAATGGAATCGATTGTCGTCACGCCGCGAAACGGCACGCCTTCATCGCTGTATTGTTTGAAATAGACGCCCTGGGCCGTCTTGCTCGATCCGCTCCAAACGATGATAAAGCCGCCGTGGGAGTCAAAGACCGCCGACGCCGGGCGTTTGTCTGCAATAAAAGAACCGGTGTCGACTTTGAAGTTGGTGCCGGACGGCTTGCCCTCTGCATTGAATCGTTGGCACATCAAGCCGCCCGGGCTGTTGGAAAAGTCGATATAAACGACGATAAAGCCGCCGTCTGCACTTGCGGCGACGACGGGAAAGTCCTGGCGGTCGTTGCGATTGTCAAAGTTGACCAGAATGGGCGCTTCGATGGGCGTGCGGTCGGCGGCAAAACGCTGCGCGTAAATGTCCCATTCGCCGCCGGAAAAATTTCCCTTGTTCTCGCTCCATACAACGATAAAAGAGCCATCGAGAAAATAGGCGAGCTGTGGATTGATCTGCTGCGCCGACGGGTTGAATCCCGGCAGCGCCCTGTTCGAGTCGACGAGTGCGCCGTTGAAATCCCACGATTGCAGCACGACATTCGTGGCTTCGTCGATGCTCCGGTTCCAGGCGCAAGTGATGCTGTACGGACCCGCGGCCAAGGCGGGAGTCGTCGGAATCAATGCGCCGTGCCTCTCGCTGATGCGCATATTGCCGCCGGATATGGCCCCAAGGGAGTCGATCTTTTGCGCATAGATGTCCTGGCCGCCGTGCCGATAGTCGGTCCATGCAATAAAGATTTCCCCACGTCTGTTGCGCACCACGGCCGGGGATTCCTGGTAGCTGCTGCCGGAATCGTCGTTTATGCGAAAATTTGTTCCGGCGTCGCTGCCGTCCATTTTGACTCGCTGCGCGAAAATATCGCCGAGACCGTCGCGGCGGTCGTCCCAGCTTACCACAAATTCTCCCGGTTGAATGGCGGCCGCCGCTGGGGAATAGTGATGCGCCGGGCTCTGATTGTCGTCAAGACGCTTCGCTTCGCCCCTGGGGACGCCATCCGCATCATAGCGCCGGACAAATATTTCGTTTTGCCCGTTGCGGTCATCCTGCCAGGCGACGATAAAAACGCCGGTTTCATCGTGCGCTATCGATGGGTTAAATTGACGCGAGGCGCTGGAATCGTTGGTGACGAAAAAATAATCGCCAATGGCCGAGTTGTCGGCGGCGTAGCGTCGGCCCCAGATGTCGAGATCGTCCCGCGAGCCGTTTTGCCAGACGATGACAAAATCGCCCGACGGTGCAAAGGAGACGTCCGGCGACCACTGTTCCGGGCCGCTCAGATCGTCGTCCACGCAGAAATTAAAGCCGATGGTGCGTCCGTTCTTGTCATAGCGTTGTGCATAGGTGCGATGCTGATAGCCGGCGCGGTTATCCTGCCAGACGATGATAAAGCCGCCCTGGGCATCCGAAGCGATGGCCGGAAAGCTCTGCGTGCCTTCGCCGACGTTGTCGTCGTTGACGGCAAAGTTGTCGCGAATCGGCGTCGCCGTGCTGTCATAGCGCTGGCAATAAATATCGCCGTTGTCGTTTCTTTTATCCTGCCAGGCGACGATAAAGCCGCCGGCGCGATCGCTGGCAATGACCGGCAGCTTTTCGCCGGCCGCCTGCGAATCCACCTTGAGCGCGAAAGGCGCGGAGGTCGGCGAGCCGTACTGGTCAAATCGGCGGCACATGATGTTGTACGCGCTTTCACCGGGCTCCTCCCAAATGACCGTATAGCCGCCGTTCGGGTCGCCGGCGACGTCGGGATTCGAGCAGTTTATGCCGGCGGGGGCGCGGTCGACCTTTATATTGCCGCCGTTTCGCGAGCCGTCCTTGTTGAATTTTTGCGCATAGATGTCCGCGTTGCCGTTTCGATAATCCCGCCAGACGACGACAAATCCACCGTTCGCCAGCTTTGCTATGGCCGTTTGATTTTGCGGGCACGAGCCGATGTTTTCATTGACCTGAAAGTCCTCCAGGAGAAAAATCGGCCATTCCTGTGCCTGTGCATTGGAAAGAAACGCAAAGGAAAGAGCGAATAAAAAGCAGGCATGTAATTTTTTCATCATCACAACATCCTCCAAATTGTTAAATGCGGCGCCCCCGAAAGGCGGTAAAAACCGGTTGAAAGATTTATAAAGGGCGTGTACTAATCTACAAAAATATATGTTTTTTGGGAAAATAGATCACATGCTGGAAAGTAAATTAGAGAATAATTCTCTTTTTGTCAATGTAATTCATGTCGCTTGTGCGGAAAGGCAAATCGTGACCTCCCATGACGATGCCGTGCAGGCTTTCAATTTTTTTCTTGCTGCGCAGGAATTGTTCGCTATTGTAGCGAGGCGTCAGTTCCTGCAATCGACGCTTCCAGAAGAGTTTGCTGGGCAGGGCGTCTCCGGCGACAATGAACTGTTGCGATTTTCCCGAGACAAGCACGGAAACGTGCCCCGGCGTATGCCCCGGCGTTGGCACGACAGATATGCCGGAAGGCAAGGAAGGACTGTCCTCGATCCATTCGATGGCGTCAGAAGAGCCAAGAATGTCTTCCCGCCAATGATTTTGTGCAAGCTGCAAGGCATGTTTCGCCGCCTTATTTACGCGTCGCGAGTTCGAGTGCGGAAAAAAGTTCAACAGGACGCGCACCGGGTCGGCGGCATTCAACAAGGCGTGGGAAAAATCCCTGGCGTGTTCAAAATCGGTTTTGCTGGCCAGAATTCGCGCCCGCGGGAAAAAACGGTTGTTGCCGGTGTGATCCACGTGCAGGTGAGTGTTGACGACCATCGTCACCTCTTTGGGTTCGATGTGCAGCGACGACAGATGCTCAAACAGATCGTGCTGCCCTGGGAATCCGGTGTCAATGAGAATTACATCTGTGGATGTCTCGACAAGCGCAGCCATCAACGGCATATCCACGGCGCTTGGATTGCCGTCCGGCGGCATTCTCATTTTTAGCGGGTAGACGGATGTTTCGCGAGTCATTATAAAAAACGGCGATATTGGCATCGCCAGAAATAATTAGTCCAGCACATGCGTCGCCAGGCCGCTGAGCAGCTTGGGTTCAAACCACGTTGATTTTGGCGGCATGACTTTGCCGGCATCGGCGACGTCCATGACCTGCTGCATGCTGGTGGGAAACAGCGAAAAGGCCA
>JAJRST010000347.1 GCA_024278645.1 bacterium
GCGCGTATAAGTGATCTGCTCTGTCTTGGGTTGCTTCGGACGTGTTGTGGGCTGGATAAATGACAGTTGTTCGTCTGTTTCGATCGGAACGAATCTCTCGCGTTTCTGCCCGAATATCAATCGACGCAGATTGTTCACTTCAGCTTTGAGCCGAGCGACCTCAAGCAGCAGCTCATCGTATGTAAGTTCGGACGTTGCCATGGCTCAAAGATATTAAAATATATTCTAAATTCCTTGCTTTGAATGGCTATGAACGGAAATTTAATAATCAAGATGTAGTTCATCGACTACATATTAAAACAGGGATTGTCATCGAATGGGGATGCCTGACATTATGCCCGGAATGGAGAATTAGATGAGGAATTTCATTTTTTTCCTGCTTTTTTCACCGATGCTCATTGCCGCAAATTATTATGTCGCCGCGACAGGAGATAATAACGCCGTTGGCAGCCGGGAGCAGCCCTGGGCGTCCATTCAATATGCGGTGAATCAGGCCGTCGCCGGCGATACGGTTTTTGTGCGCGGCGGCTTATACAACGAAAGCGTGACATTTCCGCGCTCGGGGTTGGCATCCGGCGGTTATATCACTTTAATCAACGCGCCGGGGGAACAGCCGATCATCGACGGCGCGGGATTGATCAATTCGGTCGCCTGGCCGCAGGGGCTGGTGCGGATTTTGAACAAGAGCTATATCGGCGTCAGCGGTTTTAAAATTCGCAATTTCAAGACGTCGAATAATTCTTTTTTTCCGGCCGGCATCTGGGTGCGCGGCGCAGCGCATCATATTATCATTGCCAACAACAAAGTGCATAGCATCGAAATGACGCACGCGGAGGGCGGCGCGCACGGCATTGCCGTTTACGGGACAAAGGGCGACGCTTCGATTCATGATATCGAGATTCGAGGCAACGAGATTTACAATTGCAAACTGGGCTGGAGCGAATCCTTGGTGCTGAACGGCAATGTGGAAAAGTTTGTCGTTCAAGACAACAGCATCCATGACAATAACAACATCGCCTATGATTTCATCGGCCATGAAGGAGAGTGTCCGGTTCCTGAAAACGACCAGGCGCGGGACGGCCTGGTTGTGAATAACGTCGCCTATAACATCGACAGCCGCTCCAATCCCAGCTACGGCGGCGAGGCCTCGGCGGACGGCTTTTATGTGGACGGCGGTCGGGACATTATTTTCGAACGCAATATCGCCTATCGCTGCAACATCGGTTTCGAGATCGCCAGCGAGCACGGCGACAAGTCGACCAGCGGCATCATCATGCGCAACAACCTTATCTACAACAACCACATGGTGGGACTGGCCATCGGCGGCTATGATGCGCAGCGCGGCAGCGCCGATAATTGCTTCATCGTGAATAATACTTTTTACAAAAACAACACCCGCAGTTCAGGATGGGGCGCCGAACTGCTGGTTAACTATTATTGCCGGGACAACATTTTTAAGAATAATATCTTTTACGGCAAAAACGGCATCGCCTTGGTTCTCAATGAAACAAAAAGCGGAAGCAACAACTCGTATGATTTCAACCTCTATTTCAGCGACGGCACGCCGCGTTGGGTTTGGCAGGACGGGGAATTCACCGGCTTTGCCGATTACCAAAGCGCTTCGGGCCAGGAGGAGCATTCGCTGTGGGGCGATCCGCTTTTCAGGAATATCGGGGAAAAGGATTGCCGCCTTGTCAATGATTCTCCCGCTGTGGACGCCGGCGAAAATATGACCGTTGAAATTGTGGGCGCGTTGGACTTTTACGGTGATTCCCGAGTCGCAAATAATCGAATTGATGTCGGCGCGGCGGAACATCATGGCGTCGATACATCAATTTTGTCCGCGCCCAATTCGCCCTTTTCTTTTCAGCTCGACTCGGCTTTTCCCAACCCCTTTAACCCGCGGACCACGATTCGCTATCACCTGAACGCTGCCGCGTACGTGACGCTGACTATTTATGATGTGCTGGGACGAAAGATAAAAACCCTGGTTGCTCAAAGACAAATGGCCGGAGAATACATGGTAAAATGGGACGGTCTGGATCAAGCCGGAGCGTTGTGCCCCGGGGGGATTTATTTTGCGGTGCTGGAGGCGGACAGGATACAGGCGATAAAGCTGGCTTTGGTCAAATAATACGCTTTATGAGCTATGTTGCAAACTTGCAACGCCCGGCGTCCTTCGGACAACCCGGGTCGCTCATTTTTTCGACATTCTTGCTGGTATCTTAAAAGTTGATTTTTGACCAAATCTGGCAAAAGATGAGTTTCACAGTTGGATTTTGGGATTTGGAATTTCTGGCTTGTCCGGGTTAGGTTTTGGAAAGAGAGCTTTGCTTTAGGACGTCCGGCTGGCACAGCCATTTCCCCTTGCGCGACGCGCGGCCGCATTTTTTGCAGGCAAATTTTGGCTTTTTGACGATTTTAGCCAGCCGTTCAAAATTGTCCCGGTATTCTTCCTGCGGCCATTTGCATAATTTCAGATTATTGCCCATCGAGTCGTCTGTCTTTTTTTACTTGATCAACAAAGCCTTTAGCGTCTTGACGTAATCCGGCGCTTCGATCCGGTAAAGAAAAGTTCCCGTGGGCACAGGGATGTCATTATCATCTTTTCCGTCCCAACGCACGGTAAATTCCCCGCTCGGCATTTGACGATCCGCGAGCGTCCTGACGAGCCGTCCGTCAATCGAATAGATTTTTAAAGTCA
>JAJRST010000348.1 GCA_024278645.1 bacterium
GCGGTTGCCGCCATAGCTCGCCGCCGTAGTCGTCTCCACCCATTCGTTGGGATAGGTGTTCACCAGCCAGCGATGGCCGTCGGCGGAGACATCGGAATCGACGTAAAAATTATCGGCGATGGCAAACTCCTCGGCCAGTTTGAGATGGTTGGCCATCACCGTGGCGTTCTCCACCACCTGCGTCTTTTCGCGATTGGCAAAAGTGACGTTGCGGCCGTAGCGGGCAAGCGTGGAATCGCCTCTCACCCCCGCAACCTGGCCGAAAACCTCGTCAAAAGTTCGGTTTTCCTTGGCGATAAAAACGATATACTTTATCGGAGACTCCTTTTCGCCGCCGTAAAGCGGAATCGGATTATGCTTTCGATATTTATAGGACGATGCCTTTTCTATCTTAAAATTATTGGCAATGACCTTTTGGGTCATTTTCTTGAGATCGCCGTCGGACGGCGCGTCGAACACGGACACCGTCCCCTTCATCAAACTGCCGATGTAGCTTCCCTCCGGCCCCGCCTTGAAATTGACGCCGCCGTTTGGGCCGCTGCCAAACCCTTTGGCGTTGGCGACGATCAACGTCCGCCCCTCATTGTCGAGTTGCAACTTTGCCGGAAACCAGCCTGCCGGGATATGCCCGACAAGTCGCAGCGTCGGAATGTCGATGACGCCGACGGCGTTGATGCCGGATTCGGCGACATACAACCGTTTCTGATCCGGCGAAACCGCCAGCCCAAAAGGGATGACGCCGCGAAAATGATCCACCGCCGGGTGCAGCTTTAACGGGATGTGCGTGATGATCGTGTCGCTCTTGATATCGATGACCGAGATATTGTCGTTATTGCCGTTGCTGACAAAGACATATTCGTCCGTGGCGACAATCGAATTCGGACTGGAGCCGCCGACGGCCGGTATGCCTTCCACCGGTTCGCCGACGAGATGGCCGGTTTTGATTTTGGCGACGACAACAGGCGGCGACGGCCTCAGGTCGATCGTCCACACGGAAAAGGATTCCGGCGCGTTGGGATCACCGAGTCCGGGCACGTCCAGCGTGTCCGTGTGAATGCCATCGCGCATTTCCTCGGACAGGTATGCGAACGGCGGAAATTTCAGCCCGGTTTCGGGAAAGCCCGGTCTGACGCGCGGAATCATTTTGTATTCAAACATGCCGACGTTGGCCACATAAATGCGCGTCTCGTCCGGCGACAGGGCGATGCCGAACGGATAGCGGCCCACCGGCACGTTGTGCAGCACTTTTTGCGTGGCGACGTCGATGACCAGGACGCGAAAGTGCATCTGGTCCACGGCGTAGAGTCGCCGGCCGTCGCGGCTCATCGCCATGTCGCCGATATAGCCGTCGCCATAATAGACGCCCTCGGGCGATTGCGAGCAGTCGATAGCGCCCAGCGATGCGCCGTCGTCGATGGAAAACAGGTAAATTTTGTTTTCCTGACCGCCGGCGACGTAGACGATTTTATTGTCCGGCGAAATGGCCAGCCCCATAAACACGGATGCCAGCACGCCCTCGTCCGTGCCCGGTCCCGGTGGAATCTGCATCACTGTCGCACTATCCGAAAGGACATTTTTAATAATGGAGATCGACAACGGCTTTGTCCCCGAGTTGGCGGTGACGGCGATATTGCCGTCGCGGCTCAGCGCCAGGCCGTAGGGGTGCGGGGCCACCCGGATGCTCTTGCCCAAAGGGGTGATCAAGCGGCCGTTGGGGAGAATGGTCTCGCCGTCCGGGTTGATCTGCACATATCGCTCTCCCGCCGGGGCGGTGAGAATAGTGACTTTCCTCGTCGTGCAAGAAAACAGCGTCAGTGCAATTATTGTCATGGTTAAAAGGATTGATTTTTGCATAGTTTTCCCTACCTTTTGACATGTGGAAGATGCGATTAAAACATAATGTTTTTCGATGAAAAATCAAATGTAAATGTAACCGCGGGCGGCATATAATTTTTCGCGCAACTGTTACCAATAAATGTAGATTAAAAAAAGGCGTAAAAAGAAGGAGCATCATGGTTCTGTTCACGAAAAAGAAAAGCACTGAAGAAAAAATATACCGGCGGCCGGAGCCGCTAAAAACAGCCGCGCCCAAGGGACGCAACAATTACATCATCATCATTCTGGATAGCTGCCGTTACGACACATTCGTCGCCGCCAATCCGCGAACGATCACAAAACTCGGCGAACTGGAAAAGCGCTACTCCTACGCCTCGTGGACGGCGCCGTCGCATTACAATCTGCTCACGGGGCTGTTGCCGCACAGCAGTCCGGCGCAGGTGTACGCCTCCGAATATTATAAAAAAGATTTCCTAAAGTTTAACGAGCGCTTTGGCGTCGACGGCTTTGAATTCAAGAATCTTGTACCGCAAATGTATATCCCTTCCTTCATGCGCGAAAAACTGGGCTACACCACGCGGGCCATGGTCTCCATGCCGGTGCTCAATCCGCACACGCCGGTGAACACCGGATTCGATTCCTACAAGCTCATGGACAGCCACAACAACATGGCGGCCATGCTGGATGAAATGAGCTTTTCGGAGGAACGTCCCTCCTTTTACCTGCTCAACGTCGGCGAAACGCATTATCCCTACGCAACGCCGGAGGAGCCGGAAAATGAGTGGCCGCGCATCCACGGCGTGCACGGCGTGTTCAAGCACCTGGACGACCATGTGGTCGGCGGCAAGATTGTCGACGACAGCGAAGAGCTGAGCTTTTTCACGCAAAAGCAGCTCAACGAACTCAAGGACCGCCAGATCGAGGCAATCCGCTACCTGGACGGCGTGTTCGAAAAGCTGTTCGATCTTGTGCCGCAAAACACCTACATCACCGTCACCTCGGACCACGGCGAGCTTTTCGGCGAACAAGGCTATTTCGGCCACGGGCCGATTATGCATGACAAGGTGTTTGAAGTGCCGTTTTTGGAGGGAAAGTTGCGGTAGGCCCCGTTCTATAAAGATTCGATTCCATAAAACATGACGTTCACGTTAAAAGCTTGTTGCGCCCGCCAAATTCTAAATAATCGCTTAACATTTAGCCAGGACGAATTATATAATACTAAACCTGTTTTTCCAGTATTTTATGATTTTATTGGAAGAGATGTTCTCATGAATTTGCTAAAATACAACAGGCATTGGGAAAAGCATTATTCCTTCCCATATAAAAAACATCGATCAATCTTTCACAACCTCACCCGGGCAAGCCGGAAATTCCAAATCCCAAAATCCGTTAGGCAGAGAAAAACATAAGAAAAAGTCCCGCCAGGGACGACATGTTTCTAGTCAAATACAAAAGGCTATTGTCCAAATCAACATGTCGCGCCTACGGCGCTTTAACCGGGATCGCATCAGAATTCTATAAACATACCGCGCCTGACGGCGCTGAAAACGCGGATTCATTTCATCGTCAAAAAGACGTCGCGGTAGGGACAAAACGTTTCTTGACTAACCCGGACAAGTTTGACAAAGGCATTATCTATACAAAGAAGTTCAGGGATGTAAATTTCAAAATCGTTGAGAAACCCGTTTTTCTGCTTGAACCGTAAACTACAGCAGCCGCGCCTCTGACTGTTTTGTTTTTGGCGATATTCCTTGCAATTTTTGCTCAAATTTCTAACTTTTATTATCCCTTCCATAGACGCCTTTTTTATTGAACGAATCAGGAGCTCTCATCATGTCACAATCACGCCGTCACTTTTTAAAAACAGTTGCTTTGGGCGCCGCCGCGACAACCTCATCGGGGCTTCTGGCAAGCTGCTTCCGCGGCAAGGAGCGACCGAACATCCTCTGGCTGACCAGCGAGGACAACAGCCCCCTGTTCGGCTGCTACGGCGATGAATTCGCCACTACGCCCAATTTCGACAAGTTCGCCGCCGAGGGCGTCCTTTATGATAACGCCTACGCCACGGCCCCGGTATGCGCGCCGGCGCGCTGCACCATTATCACCGGCGTTTACCCGCCGTCCATGGGCACGCAGCACATGCGCAGCCGCTATCCCATTCCGGATTTCATCAAACCCTACCCGCTTTACCTGCGCGAGGCCGGTTATTATTGCACCAACAATTCAAAGACCGATTACAACTTTCTCGGCGACGACAAGTCCTACTGGGACGAATCCAGCCGCGATGCGCACTATAAAAACTGTCCTCAAGGCCAGCCCTTTTTCGCCATATTCAACGACACGGTCAGCCATGAAAGCTCGGTGCACAAGAGCATCCCCACGGAGCAGTTGCGCCACGATCCGAA
>JAJRST010000349.1 GCA_024278645.1 bacterium
AGTATTGTTTACGACAAGCTCTACGCCTTTCTGGCAGACAAGGCCACGGTGACGGAAGTTGAAAAAAGTTGGCGTGAACTGGTCGAACCCGAACCGGCGACGGCTGACGAAGCGGCCTGATAGCGAAAAGGCGTGCAAATTATCAAATAATCTTAACAATAGGGGACTCGATATGGGTTTAGTTCCAATGGTTGTCGAGCAGACCGGAAGAGGCGAAAGGGCATACGACATCTTTTCCAGGCTGCTCAAAGAACGAATTATTTTTCTCGGCAGCGCCATCGACGACGCTGTCGCCAGTCTGGCGATCGCTCAGTTGCTTTTTCTCGAGGCCGAGGATCCCGAAAAGGACGTCTATATGTACATCAATTCACCCGGCGGATATGTTTCCGCAGGTTTGGCAATTTATGATACTATGCAGTATATAAAACCGGATGTGGCCACGATTTGCATGGGACAGGCGTCCAGCATGGGCGCGCTGCTCCTTTCGGCCGGCGCAAAAGGAAAACGCGCCGCCCTGCCGCACTCCCGCATTATGATTCACCAACCGCTCGGCGGCGCCCAGGGCCAGGCCAGCGATATTGAAATCCAAGCAAGGGAAATATTAACGCTGCGCGCCAAACTGAATGAAATCCTCGTATTGCACACCGGCCAGCCGTTGAAAAAAATCGAAGCGGACACCGACCGTAATTACTTTATGAGCGCCGAAGAAGCCAAGGAATACGGCATTATCGACGAAATTATGAATCGTCGTACTTTGGACAAAAAAAAATAGGGGAGCAGCCCAAGAATGGCAAAAACAGGACAGAGTGAGCATCGATTTGCAATATGCTCGTTTTGCGGCAAGAACTCCAGCCAGGTGGAAACCATCGTCACCGGACCGGATGTCAGCATTTGCAATGAGTGCGTCGCTATCGCAAACAAGGTCATCTCTCGCGAGCGATCCAAGAAACCTTTTAGTCTCAAAGGCAGCATACCAACGCCCGAGGAGATCAAAGCCGAACTTGATAATTACGTCATCGGCCAGGAACAGGCGAAAAAGACTATCGCCGTCGCCGTTTATAACCACTATAAACGGATAGACAGCAAAATGTCGGCAAAGGAGGACGTCGTCCTCGAGAAAAGCAATGTCCTGATGATCGGCCCCACGGGCACCGGCAAAACGCTGGTTGCGCAGACGCTCGCGCGTTTCTTGCAGGTTCCGTTCACAATCGCCGACGCCACCACGCTGACTGAAGCGGGCTATGTCGGCGAGGATGTTGAAAATATTCTCGTGCGCTTGCTGCAGGCGGCGGATTACAATGTGCAGCGCGCCGAACGCGGCATCGTCTATATCGACGAGCTGGATAAAATCGCCAAAAAGAGCGGCAACCCGTCCATCACACGCGACGTATCCGGCGAAGGCGTGCAACAGGCGCTGCTGAAAATGCTCGAAGGGACGATCGCCGCCGTGCCGCCAAAGGGCGGCCGCAAACATCCTGAAATGGATTTCATCAACCTGGATACAAAAAATATCCTGTTCATCTGCGGCGGCGCCTTTGACGGCCTGGATAAGGTTATTTCCACCCGGATCGGTAAGAAGGGTCTCGGCTTTGGCGCCGATGTGGAACAGAACAACAAAGTGCATCAGGACATTTTGCAATTTGTGGAGCCGGAAGATTTGCTGCACTATGGGCTGATACCGGAGCTCATCGGCAGACTGCCGGTTATTTCGACGCTGACTGAACTTGACGAAGATGCATTGTTCAAAATACTGACCACGCCGAAAAATGCCCTGTCCAAGCAATACAAGCGTTTGTTCGAGATGGATGAGGTGGAGTTGGCTTTTGACAACGCCGCATTAAAAGAGATCGTCAAGGTTGCCAGAAAGCGCGGCACCGGCGCTCGCGGGTTGCGTTCGGTCATGGAAGAAGTGATGATGGACATCATGTATTCGCTGCCCTCGAGAAAAGAAGTCTCCTCTTGTCGCATCACCAGGGATGTGGTTGTCAAGAAAAGCAAGCCGGTGCTCAAGAAAAAGAAACCGGTCAAGATTGTTGAAACCGAATATCGCGGCGACGAGGCTGCATAACCGGGCTTTACAAATCTGAAAAAATCTTCTGTCTCTGGGGGCGGAAGATTTTTTTGTTTCAGGATGATATTTTCGCATGAGAATAAAAACAGTCGAATTCATTAAAAGCGCCGCCAAAGCGAATCAGGCGCCGCAGGACCAGCGTCCACACATCGCTTTTGCCGGACGTTCGAACGTCGGCAAATCCAGCCTGTTGAATACGCTGTTCAATCGTAAAAGAATGGCGCTGGTCAGCTCCACGCCGGGGAAAACGCAATTGCTAAATTTTTTCCTGGTGAATGATAAAATCTATTTTGTCGATTTGCCCGGTTATGGGTTCGCCAAAGTGCCGAAAAAAGTAAAGGCGGAATGGGGCCGCCTGATCGAAACTTATCTGATCGAAAATGAAAATCTCAAATGCGTTGTGGTGTTGACCGATATTCGCCACGACGTACAAAAAACGGACAGGCAGCTCATCGAGTGGTTGGCTCAGAACGATATCCCTTTTATTGTCGTCGGCACAAAGGCGGACAAACTGCCCAAAAGCAAGCTGAACATGCAGTTGGCGCGCAACCGCAAGGCGCTGGCGGACAGCGGCGTCGAGCAGATCATCCTGTTTTCCACTGTTACCAAAATCGGCAAGGCCGAATTATTGACCGAAATTGAAAAGTTGCTGTAGCTTCAGTCCTTCGCAGGTTGTCGCCGCCGGGGCTCAGAGGCTCAAGTGCTTAAAAACGACGTTGAAAATCTTGAGAGCTTGTTTTCCGAGCCTTTGAGGCCAGGTTGCATGAATCATGCAGGCCGGGCTCGCTGTTTTTTTGTATGTACTCGGCGAACTACACCTTGATTTTGACAAACTATTTTCAATTGCGAGAATTATGGCAATTTAAATGAATTTGTTCATTGGCGTCACATTTTATCCAACAAATTCGCATGAAATTAACCCTAAAAATAT
>JAJRST010000350.1 GCA_024278645.1 bacterium
AATTTACGCTATTCTCAAATCGCGCCGCTGACCATGTTCAAGGAGACAAACACAAAGACCAACCTCCCGGCGCAAATCAACATCTATGCCGACGCCGGCGACGAGTACAATTTTCTGTTCATCGCCAAGGGCGGCGGTTCGGCGAACAAATCCTTTCTCTACCAGCAGACAAAATCACTGCTGACCGAGGAAAACCTGGTAAAGTTCATCGACGAAAAGGTCAAGAGTCTGGGAACGGCGGCCTGTCCTCCCTATCACATCGCCATTGTCATCGGCGGCACATCGGCGGAAGAGACGCTGAAAACGGTGAAAATGGCCACGGCCAAGTTTTACGATGATCTGCCCACGGAGGGAAACGAATTCGGCCAGGCGTTCCGCGATCTTGAATGGGAGGAAAAGATTCTCAAACTGGCCCGGGAAAGCGGCATTGGCGCTCAGTTCGGCGGCAAATACCTGGCGCTGGATATCCGCGTCATTCGCCTGCCGCGGCACGCGGCAAGCTGTCCGGTGGGCATCGGCGTGAGCTGCAGCGCCGACCGCAATATCAAAGCCAAAATCACCCGCGACGGCATTTTCCTGGAAGAGATGGAACGCCACCCGGAAAAGTATCTGCAAGGCGTCATGGAAAAGGCAACGCCGACCATGGTGCAAATCGATCTCAACAAACCGATGAAGGAGGTGCTGGCCGAGATGTCCAAGCATCCGGCGGGAACGCTGCTCAGCCTGACCGGCACGCTCATCGTCGCCCGCGACGCCGCACACCAGCGCTTGCAGGAGATGCTTCGAGAAACCGGCGACCTGCCGGACTATTTCAAGAACCATCCGATCTACTATGCCGGCCCGGCCAAAAAACCGGCGAACCTGCCCTCCGGCAGCTTTGGCCCGACCACGGCGCAGCGCATGGACCCCTATGTGGATGAGTTTATGAAAGTCGGCGGTTCTATGATCATGATCGCCAAGGGCAACCGCGGCCAGGTGGTCACCGACGCGTGCAAGAAATACGGCGGCTTTTACCTCGGCTCCCTCGGCGGCCCGGCGGCGCTGCTGGCCAAGGAGAACATCAAAAAAATCGAAATCGTCGATTTTGAAGAACTGGGCATGGAAGCGGTGCGCAAGATCGAGGTGGAAAACTTTCCCGCGGTGGTTATTGTCGATGACAAGGGGAGAAATATTTACGCGTGATGAAAACAATGCCAGGGGCCGGGATATGCTCCTGGCATTTTATAACGTGCCAGCTTCAGCGTATCAAAATAGCGATCGGACGACTTGTGTGAAGCCTAATTTCGAAGACTTGAAAACAAACGCAATTATTTTATTTTTATGTTGCTTTTTAACGTAAAAAGTCGTATGTTTATACAACAAATGATTGTGCACTGTTTTTCTCGCTTTTTTTGTTTTAGTTGTTAAATACTTGAAATCAAAATTTATCGTGAAGAATAATGTAAGATTATTCGACACGATTTTTTTTTGGCTAAAGCTGAAAAAAGGGCACAAAAGATTTATTTTTTATTTTATAAGGATCAGTACAATGGAAAAAGGCACTGTAAAATGGTTTAACGGCTCCAAGGGCTACGGTTTCATCACCAGAGAAGATGGCGATGATGTATTTGTTCACTTCAACGCTATTCAGGGCGACGGCTACAAGTCGTTAGACGAAGGCGATCAGGTAGAATTCGAGATCGGACAGGGCCCCAAAGGCTTGCAGGCAACCAACGTCACAAGAATATAATTCTTCGATTTGTTTGTAAAAAAAACCGGCCCAGGCGGCCGGTTTTTTTGTTTCTATTCCACAATGTTTAATACTCGTTTTAGCTTTTTCGCAAGCCTCGTCTAGTCGGAAAATATTTGCCCCTCAATTTTTTTTATAAAACAGCCTTCCTGTTAACAACAATCCCGCAAAAACAAACACGCCGAATAGCAAGCTGCTAAAAGCCAACTGCATGCCTCCGGACAAAATGTGCCCGCTGGTGCAGCCGCCGGCCATGCGAGCGCCGAAAATTAAAACAAAGCCGCCGATAAAGGCCCAAACCGCCCTGTTGACGCCGGACGCCCCTTTGTACTTTTGCCAATTGCCGTGGATTAATCGAAAGTGAAAATCTTTTTTCAGCAGCGAAATCAACAAGCCGGCCAGAAAAGCGCCGGCGAGAAAAATCAACTCCCACGCCCCCGGCTTTTGAATCTTGCTGAAATATTCGTTGTTCGTCAGCCCGGATAAAAGATCGCCGACATAAGGATAGGTTGTGGAAGCGCCGATGGGGCGGTTCGTCGTCGCAGCCAGAAAAACGATGGGATTGAGTATGGCCAGGGCGACGCCGGACGTCAGCCATTTATAGTCCGTTGCTCCTTCTTTTTTGTGCATCCACAAAGCAACGCCGATGAACAGGGCGCCAAGGACGAGGACCAGCAGATAGAACACAACCCCCGAACCGACGACGGAGTTTAGGGAAAGGGCGCCGAGATTGGGGCCCAATAGGCCATGAATTATCGGCAGCGCCAGCGTATAAAGCAAACCGCCCAGCAAACCGCCGATGATGCCGACCAGGGCGTCCATCGAGCCTTCACCCAACGAGACGGCAAGCGTTCCCGGACAGTAACCCAAAATGGCCATGCCGACGCCAAAAACGATGCCGCCAAAAACGACGCCGCCTAAAATCAACGGCTTTACATGGTAGGATGCCAACCCCAAGCCTATCTCGACATTCAATAAAATTGCGCCCACGCCAATGGCCACGGCAATGGCTTTGGCGACGGCTAAATTATCAAGCGTCGCCATGCCGCTGATGACGTCATACTTGTTGAGCTTTGCATATTGCAGCGTGGCCCCAAAAATAAAACCGAAAATCAAGATTTCCATAACTGATTCTCACTCTTTGTTTTTCCGTCAAATTTTAAAATTGAACGATTTTTTTATGAACCTGATTTCTTGATCCATGCAAAAAGAATTTATTTCGTCAATATACGAAATCATTGTATTGGCGTCAATAATATCCTTGATATTTTGCTAGAACCTGACTATACTTGCAGTCGCGAGTCGGTTGTCACAAGATTGCCTCCGTTTTGTTTGGTTGTGCTTGTAAAACAATGAGGCAATCTTTTTTTTATATTTTCAAACACGAACAAGCCGTCCATGTGTTCAATAAATTTGATAATACGAACAGACTTGAAAAGCGACAGTCCCTTTTTCCATCCTCAGGAATTGAGCGAGAAAACGGGACAGGTGGCAAACGTCGTTTTTGTGGAGGGATTGACCTTCTTCAAGGTGAAATGGTTCATGTATTACGGCATGGCCAATTCGCATATCGGCGTCGCCATAGCGCAATAGAAAAACCGAAGAAATATGATAAATGCCGGTTTGCTGTTGGGTAATTTTGGCCGAATATGGCAGGCGTCGCAGACACGCAAGGAATGCAGCCGGAGCAACGTTAAAAAAGTCAGGGATTGAATAATTTATGAATAAAAACCTTGCCGCGATTCTCGGGGCAATTCTCACG